>JBAQND010000195.1:0-18292 GCA_049303455.1 Thiobacillus sp. | reverse complement strand
TTATGATTTTGCGATCGATTGCGGCGTGGGCCCTGCTCGTTTTTTCAGCAAGTACATGGGCGATTTCGCCTTATGTTCAGGGAGATCGGGTGGCGGGTGGCAGTGCCCAGGCTGCGGCGGCTGCAGTCGAGGTCAAGCTCAAGAATGGCGGCTTCAAGGTGGTCGGCAAGTATTTCCCCAAGGGCCTGACGGAGTACGGGGTGGTGATCGCCACCGACGACGCCATGCTGAGAGAAGTGGGGTCGGTGGGCGGCCACGCCGTACTGGGCGCTGCAATCCGCGTCGGGGTGAAAGCCGACGGCAGCGTCGCCTACACCAATCCGGACTACTGGTATCGCGCCTATTTCCGCAAAGACTTCGACAAGAAGGAGGCTGCGGTCAAAGGCCTGCAGGCGCGCCTGCAGGCCGCGCTGGGCGCAGGCAGCGGGCAGGGCGGCGACGAGGCGCCCGCCAGCCTGGGCAATTACCGTTACATGATCGGCATGGAACGTCTGGATTCACCCAAGAACAAACTGGCCGAATACGGCAGCTTTGCCGAGGCGCTGAAGGTCGTGCGCGAGAATCTGGCCAAGCGCGTCGGCAAGACAAGCAAGGTTTACGAAGTCGTCATGCCTGACCGCAAGCTGGCCGTGTTCGGGGTGGCGATGAACGACGGCGGTAACAGCGATGGCGAGTGGATCAAGAAAATCGACATGCAGGACAATATCGCCGGGCTGCCTTACGAGATTTACGTGGTCGACAATGTGGTGGGTTCACCACATGGCCGTTACCGCATTGCGCTGGCTTTCCCGGATGTGGGCATGGGGCCGTTCATGCGAATTTCGTCCCAGCCAAACGTGATTATCGAGACCATGAGCACCGTTGCCGGCGTTGAAAAGAAGCCCAGCGGGGATGCCTGGCAGTAAGGCTGTGCCCGGCACGTAGTGGAAAAAGGGTGTCGCAATGCGGCACCCTTTTTTTTATTGGTGGGTCGAAAACGTGCGTGCGCGGATGGTCCGGGGGCTAAAGAAGCCTGAACCGCTGCCGTAATGGTATGTACACGGGGCGTGCGGCAGGTGCTGCGCCCCCAAGGTCCAGGTGGAGAAAGCGTGTGGATAACGAAGCTTTGAAAGGCGTCAAGGTGATGGTCATCGATGACAGCAACACCATACGCCGCAGCGCGGAAATATTTCTGAACCAGGCGGGCTGCGAAGTCATCCTGGCGCAGGACGGCTTCGATGCGTTGTCCAAGATTACCGATCACGAACCGAACGTGGTGTTCGTTGACATCATGATGCCGCGCCTCGATGGCTACCAGACCTGTTCGCTGATCAAGCGCAACGCAAAATACCGCAGCACGCCCGTCATCATGCTGTCGTCCAAGGACGGATTGTTCGATCGAGCGCGCGGCCGCATGGTGGGGTCGGATCAGTATCTGACCAAGCCTTTCACCAAGGACACGCTGTTGACAGCGGTGCGCGAGCACGCGTGCGCCAAGGCCTAATTTTTTTCAAGGAGCATAGATTATTATGGCGATCAGCCGAATTCTGGTTGTGGATGATTCCCCCACCGAACGTTTTTTCCTGTCAGAACTGCTGGTCAAGAACGGTTATCTGGTCAGCATGGCCGAAAGCGGCGAGGAAGCCGTGGCGCAGGCCAAGCAGACGCTGCCCGATCTGATCGTGATGGACGTCGTGATGCCGGGCATGAACGGCTATCAGGCGACCCGCATGATCACCAAGGAGGAGGCGACCAAGCATATTCCGGTCATCATGTGCACCACCAAGGGACAGGAAACCGACAAGGTCTGGGGCATGCGCCAGGGCGCGAAAGCTTACCTGGTGAAGCCGGTGAAGCCGGAAGACTTGCTGTCGCAGATCAAGGCGCTGGACTGAGCGGACCAACATGGCCAAGAAATTCAATCTGCGCGAATTTCAGACCACGCTTTCGCAGCAGTTGCAGGCAGCAGCCAGTCGCGACAACACCGGATCCCGTCTGGGCTTTCGGGTCGGCGATGTGAACTGGCTGGTGAGCCTTTCCGATACCGAGGAAGTGATCCCGGTGCCGCCCATTGTCAAGGTGCCCGGTGCGTGCCGCTGGTTTCGGGGTGTCGCCAACATCCGCGGTAACTTGTTCGCGGTGAGCGATTTTTCGGATTTCATGGGGCAGGGTGTAACGCCCGAGCACGTTGATTGCCGCCTGCTGATTCCGCATCATGATTTTGGCGTGAACGCTGCGCTGCTGGTGCGCAGCACCCTGGGTCTGAAAAACATCAAGCATTACCAACTGCGTGGCGATCACGCAGCGCCTCATCCGTGGATCGCCCGCCAATACGCGGACGAAGCGGGCACCGACTGGTGCGATATGGATTTCGGCCAATTGCTTGGCAATGCCGGGTTTCTCAAGGTTGAAGCGTAGGTCGGTCACCGACCGGGCATTGAAAACAGGGCGCACTGGCGCCGATGAGTGGAGATTAAAATAATGAGCGTGGCGACAACAATGAATGGCCTCAAAGGGCTGGCTGGCCGCATGACGGAAAAGGTCAGAGGCAAGAGCGGGGGGGATCATACCGCCATGATCATGCAGGGCGTGCGTAAGCTGGCTGACAAGGAGCCCGGGCGCGCCCCGCTGATCGGCCATTTGTCCGTCGACAAGCAATATCTCTACGCCGGCGGCATTCTGGTCGCCTCGCTGATCCTGGCAGCCGGCTCCACCGTCTACAGCGCGATCCAGGTCGACAACCGGACCAGCTACGAGGCCCGGGCCGGTGACCTCAAGGTGCTGTCGCAGCGCTTGCCGCTGACCGCCCAGCAATCCGCACTCGGTGACGCCACCGCCTTCAAGAAGCTGGCCGAAGGCAGGGTCGCGTTTCAGACAACGTTGACCGGCCTGACCGAAGGGGATGCCGAGGTGCCCGCCTCCAGCGGCGCTGCGCGCGCCACGCTTGAAAAAATCAGCGCGCAGTGGAAGACGTTTGACCCGCAGGTCGCGCAGATCCTGTCGCAACAGAAAAACCTGGTGACCTTGAATGAAAGCGTCAAGCGCATTAACGCCCTGAGTTCCGATCTGCAGGAGGTTGCCGAACAACTCGGCAGCCAGTTGGTCGACTCAGGGGCGGGCGTGCGCGAAGTGTCGCGCGCCAACCACCTGGTCATGCTGAGCCAGCGCATGCCGAAAAACGCCAACCTGCTGCTGTCGGCTGACCTGATCGACCCTGTCGTGGTGCTGCAGCTGGAAACCGACACCACCTCGTTCCGCGATACGGTGCAGGCGCTGATGACCGGTGTGGCCAGCCGCAGTGAAGACGGCATGCTGACCCTGGAAGATCTGGGCGACAACATGGCCGACATGGTCGAGGCGGTGGGCGAGGTGCTTGCCAACACGCAGCCGCTGCTGCAATCCAAAATGGCGGCCAACAACCTGTTCGTCGGCAGTGACACACTGCTGGCAGACGCGAATCAGTTGTCGCAGGATTACCAGTCCGTCGGCGGCACCGGCTATCTGCTGGCCGCCTTGTTCGGCTTGCTGGCGATCGGCTCGCTGGTGGTGCTGGGGCTGCTCAACATCAACGAAACCAAATCGCGGGCACGCAAGAGCGAAGAGGAGAACAGCCGCAACCAGGAAGCGATTCTGCGTCTGATGGACGAGTTGGGCGAGCTGGCCGAAGGCAACCTCACCATCAACGCCAGTGTGACCGAAGACATTACCGGTGCGGTGGCAGACTCGATCAACTACACGGTGGAAGAGCTGCGCAGTCTGGTGCGGGGCATCAACAACGCCACGGTGCAAATGGACCAGGCAGCGAGCCAGGCGGGTCATATCTCCGAGTCGCTGCAACATGCCTCGCGTCGCCAGTCCGAAGGCATCGAAGAGACCTCAGCCGCCGTGGTGAGCCTGGCGCAGTCGGTGCAACAGGTGTCAGGCAACGCCGCCGAGTCGGCCCGTGTGGCCGAACAGTCCCTGGCCGCCGCCGAAAAAGGCCAGCAGGCGGTGGCCAACGCCATTTCCAGCATGAACGGTCTGCGCGAACAGATCCAGGAAACCTCGAAACGAATCAAGCGCCTCGGCGAATCCTCACAGGAGATCGGCGAAATCGTCGAACTGATTTCCGACATTACCGAGCAGACCAACGTGCTGGCGCTCAACGCGGCCATTCAGGCAGCGTCCGCAGGTGAGGCCGGGCGTGGCTTCTCGGTGGTGGCAGAAGAGGTGCAGCGGCTGGCGGAACGGTCGGCCGATGCGACCAAGCAGATCGCGGCGATCGTGAAGACCATTCAGTCGGATACCCACGATACGGTGGCGGCGATGGAGGTCTCGACCCAGGGCGTGGTGGAGGGCGCCAAGCTGTCGGATGCGGCTGGCCAGACGCTGGCCGAGATCGGCACCGTGTCGAAAACGCTGGCCGGACTGATTGCCGACATTTCCTCCGCTACGCAGAGCCAGGCGGAATCGACCGCCAAGGTGGCCGAAACCATGCAGGACATCAAGACGATTTCGGTGCAGACGAGCAGCGGCACGCAGCAGACGGCCGAGTCGATTGGCAGCATGAAGCAGCTGGCGCAGGATCTGAAGAGTTCGGTCGCCGGCTTCAAGCTCGCCTGATCAAACTGGCCACAGCGCGAAGCAAGCAGCCGCTCATGGCTACTGCAATCAACCTCGGGAACAACACACCATGAGCGCTTTACTCGATTACGATACCGGCCCGTTGAACTGGGTGCGCGGCGACATCGATGCCGCCCTGCAAGCCGCCTTGGGGCGCATCCAGGCCTACAGTGTCGATGTCGACCTCACCAATGCCCTGCGTCTGGCGCGCGACGATGCGCACCAGGTGACCGGCGCATTGCGCATGGTTGGTCTGGAAGGCGCCGCCACGCTGGCTGGCGCGCTTGAGTCCAGCCTGGACGACATCAATGAAAACCGGCTGACGGCAAGTGATGAAATCTTGCGCGCCTTGCGCAATGCCATGGAAGGCCTGCAGCGTTGGGTCAAGGATCTGGCCGATGGACGCGGCAGCGGCGAGCTGGCGTTGTTCCCCCTGTACAAGCGCCTGCGTGAACTGCAGGGCGCTGAACGGATATTCGAAGGTGAGTTGTTTTTCCCCGATCTGCGTTTGCAGACGCGTGGCAAGACCCACAACGATGGCCTGACGCAGGAAGCGCTGGCCGCCGAAGTCAAGAAAATGCGGAGCCTGTTCCAGCGCGGCCTGCTGGCCTTTCTGCGCAACGTCGAGGCGGACCAGGGGCTGGAGCGCATGCGTGATGCGCTGACCGCAATCGAACGCATCGCACCGTCGCAAGCCTCGCAAACCTTCTGGTGGGCGTGTGTCGGTTTTGTCGACAGCCTGATCGCACGTGGCGTCGAGGCTGATTTTCACGTCAAGCAGCTGCTTGCTCGCGTCGACCTGCAAATGCGCCGCTTGATAGAAGGCTCGCCGCAGGTCGCCGAACGCCTGCTGCGCGATGCGCTGTTCTTCGTCGCGAAAAGCGAGGCCATGGAAGGCCGCGCCGCGGAAGTCCGCTCGAGGTTCGGTCTCGATCGTTACCTGCCGGGCCGTGGCATGCTCGACCCCGAAGCACTGGCGCGCATGCGCCCGGTGCTGGATGCCTTGCAATCCGGCCTGAAGGCCGCGCGTGATCACTGGCATGCCTGGGTGGAAGGCAATGCCGATCAGCAGGAACAGTTTCAGACCCAGTTGATACGCATGCAGCCGCAGGCGCAGATGCTCGAAAGCAGTGGCCTGCTGCCCCTGCTGGATGAGCTGGGGGCGGCGGCCCTAGCCGCTGTCGGGCGCGAAGGCGACGCGCGCGAACAGGTGAACCTGGAAGTCGCGGCCACGCTGCTGTTCATGCAGAGCGGCGTTGACCAGGAAGACGTGCTGCACGCCGATTTCGCTGCCCGTGCAAAAGCGCAGCAGGCACGCCTGCGCGCCTTGATCGAAGGCCGCGAGATGCCGGTCTGCGACATGGAATCCGCCAGCCAGCGTGAGGCTGAGCGCGACATGCTGGTGCAGATGGCACTGGAGGTTGGCCAGAACCTGAAGCAGATGGAGGAGGCGCTGGATGTCTTCTTCCGTGATGCCAACGAACGTGAAGCGCTGGCCAACCTGCCCGTGCTGGCGCAGCAGGCGCAAGGCGCCCTGACCATGCTGGAACTGCCCGATGCCGCCAGCCTGCTTGCTGCCGCCACCACTACGGCACAATCGTTCATCAGCGAGGGCTACCCGGACGAAGCGACCCAGCAACGCCTGGCCAATGCTTTCTCCAGCCTCGGGCTGTTCATCGAATCCTATTGCGCCGGGCGTGCCGATGCCGCCAGCATGCTGCGCCCTGCACTGATCGAGTTTGGCGTGATCGACGCCGACAGCATCGATGAACACGCGTTTGACGACACGGTTGAAGCCGGTCTGCCCGCCCGCAAGGCCGGGGTGCAGGCAGGCTATCTGGAATGGCGCGATCAACCCGACGACGCCACAAAAAAAAAATACCTTGATGCACTAGCCGAACTCGGCCGCGACGCCGAACTGATCGACGATGCCCTCCTGAAACAGCAGACGCGCGCCGCACTCGACGCCACCCGGGCGTCGCCCGAGGCGCCGCTGGCGCTCGATGCCGACATTGCGGCCATGACCGGCCTGGCGTTGCCCGAACGGGCCACCCCTGAAGTCCGGCTGGCGCAGGAAGAGGACGCGCCGCTTGCCGGCGAAGCGACCCGCTCGCGCGTCGACCTGGTGGAGGCGGCGGCGGAACCGGATGATGTCATGCCTGCGGAGGTCAACGCGCCTGCCGTTGGCGCGATCGTCGAGTTCGCGCAGCCGGTCGCCGCAGTTGAAGCGGCGCGCATTGGCGAGCCGGTCGAGCCGGTCGCAGCGGAAACGGCCGCGCCTGCCGAAGGTGTCCTCCTCGCCGCGATCCCGGAAGGGGTCGAGCAGGAACTGCTCGAAATCTTCCTGGAAGAAGCCAATGAAGTGCTGGTGGCCATGGGCGAGGCCTGCAATGCTTGCCAGAGCAATCCAGACGATCAGGCTTCGCTGACGATTATCCGCCGCGGTTTTCACACGTTGAAGGGCAGTGGCCGCATGGTCGGCCTGGAAGAACTGGGCGAAACCGCGTGGCGCTTCGAACAGCTGATGAACGTCTGGCTGACCGAGAAAAAGCCAGCCAGCAGCGAGCTGCTGCGCCTGGTCGAACGCGCCCGTGCTGTGTTCCAGGACTGGGTGGATGCGCTGCTGGCGAACCAGCCGGTGGTGCTGCCGGTTTCCGATTTGCTGGCAGCGGTTGATCGTGTGACACAGGGACAACCGCTCGATGTCGCGCCGGCCGCAGACGCCGAAGCGGCAGCCGAGGCCGAAACCGTAAACGAGCTGGGCATCGAGATGGCAGCCGAAGCGGAATCCGAGTGGCAGCCACAGCCCGTTGCCGAGACGCCACAGAATGCGCTGGCGGATGACGAAGCGGACACAGCGACAGCCGAGAGCGCTGAGGCCACCGATACGCAAGCTGAAGCGCTGGAGCTTCCGGAGGTGTGCGCAGCCGAGGTGGGTGCCATCATCGAATACGCAGCAGCGCACGTGGAACCCGCCGGCGAAGCGCCTGCAGCGCCGGTTGGCCTGCTGAACGCCGAGGCTGAAGCTCCTGTGGGGTCGTTCGCGCCTGACGAGATCTGCATCGGCACGGTCTGCCTGTCCACCGGCTTGTACGATATTTTCATGGTCGAAGCGCATCAGCGCTTGGCGGTGCTGCAGGAAGAAGCCCAGCGTCACGCTGATGTCGCCGGCAGCACCGTCAGCGAACACGCACGGCGCGCCGTGCACACCCTGGGCGGGATCGCGGGCACCGCAGGCATCGCCGCCCTGTGCGAGCTGTCGCAAGCGCTTGAGCAGTACTGGAACCGCTTTGTGCGGGCGGCGCTGCCGTCTGCCCACCTGCCGCTGGTCCAGGATACGGTGGCGCGACTGCACGAGATGATCGAAACCATCGCGGCCGGGCATCTGCCCGACGCGGCCAGCGATCTGATCGCCGCCTTGGGCGAGCTGGAAGACGAGCAGGTCATGCCGGCTGCCGGGTCCGTCTTCACCCTGGCGGCCGAATCCGCGGATGAAATCCTCGCGCAGGATGACGAAGCCAACGCCGAAACCGTGGTTGAGGCCGCGCCCGTCGTCGTCGCCCGGGTCAGCGACGCGACCGAAACCCGCCACGCCTCCGGCCTGCTGGACGTCGACGCGCTGGTGCCCGACTTCAAACCGGCTGCGCTGGCACCGGTATTCGAGCGGCGTGAAGTGGCCGATGAAATCGACCAGCAGCTGCTGCCGATTTTCCTCGAAGAGGCCGACGCCCTGCTGCCGGATACCAGTGCCCAGCTGCGTGCCTGGAAAGCCGCGCCAGGCGAAGCCGCCGCGCGCGACGTGCTGCGGCGCAATCTGCATACCATCAAGGGCAGCGCGCGCATGGTTGGCGCGATGCGCCTCGGTGAGCTGACGCACGTGATGGAATCCCGTGTGATCGCCGTGATCGATGGGCATCTGAGCGCAAGTGCGGACGTGTTCGAGACGCTGGAAGCGCAGGTCGACCGTCTGGCCGACGCGGTGGATCGCCTGAAACTGGGCGATCTTGCCCCCGCCATCGAAGACACATCCGCGCCGCTGGAGGCGCCGATCGAACCGGTGCTTGGTCAGGCCGAAGTGGCCGCTGCGGTGGCCGCCACGACGGCGGATCCGCTTGAAATCGCGAAGGCGGTTACGCGCGACAGCAATGCCCTGACCCTGCGCGTGCGTGCCGACTGGGTCGACCGCATGGTCAACCAGGCAGGCGAAGTGGCAATTGCGCGTTCGCGGATTGAAAGCGAAGTATTTGCCTTCAAGCGTCACGTCAATGAGTTGTCGGAGGCCCTGGCACGCTTGCGCGGCCATATCCGCGAAGTCGAGATCCAGGCCGAGTCGCAAATGCAGGCGACCTTCCAGACCCATGAGGGGACCGACGAATTCGATCCGCTGGAGTTCGACCGTTTCACCCGCTTCCAGGAAGTCACCCGCTTCCTCGCCGAAAGCGTGAACGACATTTCCACCGTGCAGCACATCCTGCTGGCGCGCCTGGGCGAGGCAGACGCCGCACTGATCCAGCAGATGCGCCTCAACCGCGAACTGCAGCAGGATCTGCTGCGGGTGCGCATGGTGCCGCTGTATTCAGTGGCGGAGCGGCTGTATCGCACCGTGCGCCAGACCGCGCGCGACGTGGACAAGCGCGTCCAGCTCGATATCCAGGGCGGCGAACTGGAAATCGACCGCTCGGTGCTGGAAAAAGTCACCGCGCCGCTCGAGCACCTGCTGCGCAACGCGCTGGCGCACGGCATTGAATCGCCGGAGGAACGACGCGCCGCAGGCAAGGCCGAATTCGGCGAAATCGTGCTCGCCGCGCGCCAGTCCGGCAACGAAATGATGCTGACCGTGAAGGACGACGGCGCTGGCCTCAACTACGCGCGTATTCGCGAAAAAGCCGAAGCCAGCGGCCTGCTGCTGCCGGGGGTCGAGCCGACCGAATCCCTGCTGGCGCAGATGATCTTTGCCGCCGGCTTCTCCACGGCCGAAACCATCAGCCAGGTCGCCGGGCGCGGCGTCGGCATGGATGTGGTGAAAAGCGAAATTTCCGCTTTGGGCGGCCGTATCGACATCACCTCCACCCCGGGCGCCGGCACCTGCTTCAACATCTATCTGCCGCTCACGCTGGCAATGACCCAGGCGGTGATGTTCCAGGCTGCCAAGCACGATTACGCCCTGCCGACGCCGCTGATTCGGCAGGTGCTGGAACTCAAGCCGATCGAACTTGAACAGGCGATGGCCGCAGGCGAAGTGGTGTGGCGCGGCGCGCACTACCCCTTCTCCTACCTGCCGCACCTGTTGGGCGACACTGATGCGGTGCACGAAGTGCAGCGTTACAACCCGGTGGTGCTGCTCGCCAGCGGCGCCAGCCAGGCTGCCGTGCTGGTCGATGTGATCGAGGGCACGCGCGAAATCGTGGTCAAGAACATCGGCCCGCAGGTGGCCCGGATTACGGGGGTGGCAGGCGCCACCGTGCGCGGCGACGGACGCGTGATCCTGATCCTCAACCCGGTGCCGCTGGCACTGCGCTGGGCCAGCCTGCCGCGTACCGCGGCGGAGCGCACGGCGCCTGCCGAGGTGGCCGAAGTGAGCGCCGCCCTGCAGCCGCCCTTGGTGCTGGTGGTCGACGATTCGCTCACCGTTCGCAAGATCACCACGCGCCTGCTGACGCGCGAAGGGTTCCGCGTGGACAGCGCGAAGGACGGCGTCGATGCGCTGGAAAGGATGCACGACCTGATCCCCGACGTGGTGGTGCTCGACGTCGAAATGCCGCGCATGGACGGGTTCGAGCTGGCCCGCGTGATGCGCAACGACGAACGGCTGAAGTCGGTGCCGATCATCATGATCACCTCGCGGACGGCGGACAAGCACCGCAACCACGCGCTGGAAATCGGCGTCAACGTGTACCTGGGCAAGCCGTATCAGGAACAGCAGCTACTCGACAGCATCGCCGCGCAGCTGGAACAGAAAGCGGCGGTTCCGGCGTAAGCCGGCGCCACTTGGCAGCAAAGAAAAACGGGCGCCAGGCGCCCGTTTTTTTCGCCTAGCGTTTCAGGCTGGCGAGGTCGCCGCCGGCCAGCGCATTGAGCTGTGCATCGCCCAGCGACGGGTCGCGGTGATAGGTCGCAGTCAGTTGCCGTGCCGCATCCAGCCAGTGCGTTTGGGCCCTGGACACCAGGTCGGCGAGTTGGGCGGTGTCGCGGCTGGCGAGCCAGCTTTCGTACGCCTGCGGCAATGCCGGGAACAGCGCGCGCCGCAGTCCGGACAGGTTGGCCAGATAAAAATGCAGCGAGCCGATGGCTTCGCGTTCAAGCAGGGTCGGCAGCGTCATCAGGCAGTCGGCCAGATGGTCGCGCACCGCACGCACCAGCAATTCGGCGTGGCGGGAGGTGAGCTGGCCGAGCATTTCATTCCAGTCCGCGCCCAGCAGCGATTCGGCGCGCGCCTCGCCAATTTCGTGAAGGATCATCGCCTCGCTTTCGGCTTCGGCCATGCGGTCGAGCCCGCGTTCCACATCCCGTTCGAAGTCGTAGTGGGCAAACGCGCGTCCCAGCGCGGTGTCCTTTTCCTTCCACTGCCATTCCTCGTACTTGTTCCACAGCAGGCGGCGCACCGCATCCATCCGCAGGAAGATGGCGCCATCGCGCATCGCCGCCGGCGGGGCGATCAGGTCGCGCGCATATTCGCAGCCGGCTACCAGCACCCGCACGCCCTCGCGCACCTCGGCGCGCTTGAGTTCGGCCAGCACGAAATGGGGCTTGCGAAAATGACCCAGCCCGCTGCTGTAGACCAGCCCCAGCGGGATCAGCGCACGGTTGATGTCGTCGGCCTCGAACGGGTCGATGCCGATTTCGCTCAGCGGCAGCGGCAAGAAATTCTCTTCCTCCACCGTATCCCACAGGCTCTCGCGCGCATTCAGCCAGTCGCCGAGTTCGTCCTTGGGCAGGCGTGCGCCGTAGGGGATTTCCATTTCCCAGCGGTAGTACTCGCGCATTTCCAGCAGAAAGGTGCACATCGTCATGTCGCGCGCGTGGCGGGCGTCGGCAATGGTGCAGTTCTTCTGCACCGTGTCAATGAGGGCGGAGAGATTTTCGACCATGGAGTGCTCCTGATGACAGCTTCATTTATCAGTCTACAAGTAAAAACAGCCCGATCAACCGGGCTGTTTTTAAGGGTATTGCATCGCGCGAATCGCGGGTCAGTGGCGCCGGGTGGAACCGAAATAATTCAGGTCGGCACGCGAGCGGCGGGAAAGTTCGAAGCGCGCCGCATCGGCGCCGCTGAACTGCCCGGCAAGCTGCCCATAGACTTCGCTGGCCCAGACGCGGTCGTTGAGCGCATCGGCGATGCCCTCGGCCCAGCGCAGCTTGTCGGCGGGTTTGCTCAGATGCGTGCCGCACTCGGTATACCATTTCTTCAGCGCCTCGGCCGGCAGGGAAAAGCCCTTCAGCCGGTCGATGAACTGGATGCAGGCGTCGCCGTTGGGGCAGGCGGCCGCGGCCGCGGCAAAGAGTTCGTCGGCCTGGGCGCTGTTTCCCATGGCGGCGTACAGGCGGCCAATGTGGGTCAGCGCAAAGTGATCCTTGGCCTGGGCGCGCGCGGCGTCCAGCAGACGGCCGGCTTCGCCCGCATCGCGGGTCGCGGCAAAGCTCGCCTCAGCGAGTTTGGCAAGGTCGTACACGGTGGCATGGGCATCCGCCGCCAGTGCTGCCTCGCGCATGGCGAGGTAGGCGCGCGCCTTGGACACGCCGAGTTCGCGGTGATGCAGGTGCGCGGCTGTAGCCACCAGATCCTTGAAGGCGATGAAGTCGGTGGCATTTTCCGCCGCGCGGTCGAGCAGGCGGGAAAGCCAGGCGGTGTCGTCCAGGTTCTTGTCCACCGCCAGCAGGATCGGCTTGTAGCGTGAGAACTGGTAGCCGGTGCCGTCGAGCAGGGTCTCCGCGGCCTCGATCAGCTTGGCGGAATAGAACGGGTCTTCCAGTTCCAGCCGCACGCGTTCGGCCAGCGCAAGGAATTGCTTGACGCTGACGGCGTCCTTTTCCAACTGCTGGAACTCCATGTAGCGCGCGTGGTTGGCCTGGCGCTTCTCCAATTTGACCTTCACCCGGGCCAGGCGCTCGGTGTCGTCGGCCAGGTGCGCTTCCACCGCGGTTACCAGCCGGTGCATCTCGTCCAGCCCGGCCACCGCGTCCTCGGCCTTGTCCAGCAGCGCCGTGGCGCCCGGCTTGTCGCCCACGCTGGCCAGTCCCTCGGCCAGTTCGATGTATTCGCCGGTGGCGGTGGCCAGGTCGCCCGCCTTTTTCAGCGCGGTCTGCATGAAGGCGGCATCCCCCGTCTGCCTGGCTGACTCGATCAATGTTTTTGCAGCGGCGAAGTCGGTCGCGCCGTCGAGCGCGCGCTGATACAGCGCTTTTGCTTTTTGCGGATCGCCCAGCGTCTTGGTCACCTCGCCTGCCAGCGCCAGCAGGTCGGGCACGCTGGAGAGCTTTTCCGCCGCCTTGTTGAAAATTGCTTCCGCGTAATCCTTGTCGAGCAGGTGCTCGACTGAGGCTGCGGCGAGCTTGTTGTATTCCACCGCGCGTGAGATTTTCGCCTCGGCCTTTTCCAGCACCTTCTTGGCAAAGGTGCCATCGGCGATCACGCGCATCACGTTCTTCGCCAGGTCGATCAGCGGGTCGAGGTTGTTGGTTTCCTTCAGCGCCTTTTCATAGGCGCCCACCGCCGCCGCCTTGTCGCCCAGCACCTTGAACTTGGCTTCCGCCAGGGCGACCTGCTCTTCGCCCGACATGCAGTAGTCCTCGGCGGTCTGCAGCAGTTCTTCGGCGCGATCCTGCTCGCCCAGCGCCTGGTAGACGATGGCGCACGCCGCCAGATCCTTGGTGAACTGGCAGTCGTCCGCCACGCGGTCCATCAACTCCTTGGCGTAGGCCGCGTCCGCGGGTTCCTGCAGGGCTTCCAGCGCCAGCGCGGCGTAATCGGCGCCGCTGCTGCATTGGGCTTCTTTGGGGGTGAGGGTGTCGCGGGTGGCCATGGTGGATCTCCAGGTAAACATCATTCAATTTCCTGATTTTCCGCCTGTGGGCGGTGGCCAGCCAATAAGTAATGTCGATGGCGGTATTAGCGCATGACGGGAGTGTTTGATTCTGTCCGGTGGCCCGCCAAGGGGGCAATTGGATGGCGCATAATCGGGGACAGTCGTTTGTCGGTCTTCCGCAGTGGGTCGGTCTTCCGCAGCGGGTGTAGGCGGTGCGGAAGCGCTTGGCTGACCTTTGATGCAGGCCAGGGACAGCCGATAGTTGATGCAGGCCAGGGACCGCCGATAGTATATCAAAATATACTAATGTATTAATTTTGATATGATTTAGCTTCTCATGAATGGGGTGATTATGCTCACGCATCTATTATTGGCGGCGACCTTGCTTGCCGGCCTCGGCATGTCTTCCGCCATGGCCGGGTCGGACGGCGCGAAGCTATACGGGCGCCACTGCGCTGCCTGTCACGGCGAGAATGGTGACAGCGGCATCGGCATACCGCTTTCTTTGCCCTCCTTTCAGGCCGGCGCCAGCGACGACTATTTGAGCAAGACCATACGCCATGGCCGGCCGGGCCGGGTCATGCCGGCATTTTCAAGGCTGGACGAATCTGAAATCAAGGCCATCGTGCGTCATGTGCGTAGCTGGAACAAGGGGGCTTCCGCCACCTATTCCGGGCAACAGGTGAAGGGCGACCCGGTGCACGGCAAGAAGCTGTTCGCACAATACTGCGCCGCCTGCCATGGCGCGGACGGCGAAGGGGGGAAGGGGACCGGTGTCACCTACTCGCGGCCCCGGGACCTGCCTATCATGGCGCCTGCACTGCATAACCCGGGTTTTCTCGCCGCGGCGCCCGACGCCATGATCAAGGCAACCTCGATGCACGGGCGGGAAGGCACGCCGATGATCCCTTTCCTCAAGCAAGGCCTGATAGAAAAGGATATCGACGATATCGTCAGCTACGTACGCGCCTTCGAAAAAGAGCCGCTCGCTGAAAGCTCCAAGGTGCTGAAAGTGGAGAGCCCGGTGATCGTGAGGGATTCCCCCTACGATCTGGAGACCACCGTGGAAAACGCCAAGCGGGCAGTGAGCAACAACAATTTCTTCTACGGCCGGGTACAGACGCTGGAGTATGGGCTGACCGCCCCGGTGGATGAAAACCCTAAACAGGTCATCGTCTATTTCTGCAACATCAGCCTGCTCAACCAGGCGCTGGCCATCGATCCGCGCGTCGGCATGTTCCTGCCCTGCCGCATCACCATTCTGGAGACGAACGGCAAGGTGCAGGTGATGTCGGTCAACCCCAATGTGCTGAGCCGGCTGTTCAACAACTCCGAGCTGAATCGCCTGTGCGATGAAATGGCCAAGAGCTATACCGCGATCATCGAGGAGGCAACGCTATGAAACATTCGTTGAAGTGGGCGGGCGCCGTCTGGCTGGCTTTGCTGCTGTGCATGCCCGCTGCCGCGGATGACTTGCTGATGGCGCGCGCGAACCGGATGTTTCCGGAGGCGATGACCCTGCTGCAATCCGCCATTTCCTCGCGGGGCTATACGGTCACGCGCCTGCAGCAAGTGAACGAAAACCTGCAGCGGCGCGAATTCGAGAGCGATATGTATCGCGTGGTGTATTTCGGCAAGCTCGAGGAAGTCAGGCGGGCGACGGCAAGGCACCCGGATCTGATCCCGTTTTTGCCGCTTAATATCACGATCTTTGCGGAAGGCGATCAGAGCATTCTGGTGGCAAGCCATCCGCAATTGCTGCAGGAGTTCTTCCCCGATCCCGAACTGAAAGCGCTTTTCGAGCGCTGGGAAAAAGACATGGTGGAAATCATGGACGAGGTGCGCGAAGGCAAATAGCTGTTTTTCCCGCGTGGCGCCCAGCCAGGACGCGGTCGCCCTATAGCCCATCGCCCGGTCATGGCCAACCGGCACGCCCTATACGCACGAAACAGACGCAGCCCCGGCTATGCCAGTGGCGGCATGAATCCAAAGGAAGGACGGCATGAGCGCTACATCGGTACGCGGACACCATTGGCGAGCCCTGTTTCTGGGCGCGCTGGTGGCCACGTTGGCGCTCTTTCCCGCAGCCCACTCGCAGGCCGGGCCGCCGGTTCGGATCGGCGTCCTCGCATACCTCGGTTCCGAAGTCGCCTTGTCTGTCTGGTCCCCGGTGGTGGCGCATCTCGAAGCGGCCTTGCCGGAGCGGCGTTTTACCCTGGCCTATTACGACATCGCCGGCCTGCGGGAGGCCGTGCGTCAGCAGGAGGTGGATTTCGTGATTACCAACAGTGGTCAGTATGTGGCACTGGAAGCGGAATTCGGTGTCAGCCGCATCGCCACACTGGACTCGCCCGCTGTGCTTTCTCCCTCCCGGGCTATCGGCTCGGCGGTGATCGCCCGCGCCGACCGGCGCGACTTGAATGCGCTTCCCGATCTCAGAGGCAAGCGGGTGGCCGCTGTCAGTGAAGATGCGTTCGGCGGCTTCCAGGTGGCATGGCGGGAGTTCCTGCGCCTGGGCGTCGAGCCGGAGGATTTCGCGCGCCTCGACTTCCTCGGCTTTCCCATGCCACGCATAGTCACGGCCGTGGCCCGCGGCCAGGCCGATGCGGGGATCGTGCGTGCCTGCCTGCTGGAAGAACTGGCGCGCGATGGAAGCATCCGGCTCGCCGACTTCAAGGTGCTGTCGCCGCGCCGGGTGGAAGGCTTTGCCTGCGGCCTGTCGTCCGAGCTCTACTCGGACTGGCCCATCGCAACGCTGCGCCATACCGATCTGCGCCTGGCCAAGGCGGTGGCCACGGCGCTGCTGTTGATGCCGGCATCCTCCACCGGCTATGCCTGGACGGTGCCGGCGGATTACCAAGCGGTGCACGAACTGTTCCGGGATCTGCGGATCGGCCCTTACGCCTATCTGCGCGAGACCACGCTGCAAGCGCTGGCGCGCCGCTACTGGCCGTTCTTCCTGTTTTTTTTCGCGGCCCTGGTCGGCTGGATCGTGCACGCCGTTCGCGTCGAGCAGCAGGTCCATGCCCGCACGGCGGCGCTGCGCGAGGCGCTGGCGCAACGGGATGCGGCCGAGGCGGGCATGCGCGCCCACCAGGAGCAGTTCGACCATTTGTCCCGCCTGTCGATCCTGGGCGAGCTGTCCGGCACCCTGGCGCATGAACTGAACCAGCCGCTGGCCGCCATCGCCAACTACGCCCAAAGCCTGGTGCGCCGTCTCGACAGCGGCCGTTACACGCCGGACATCCTGGCCGAAGCGAGCCGGGAAATCGCCGCCCAGGCGGAGCGCGCCGGCGGCATCGTGCGCCGCATCCGCGCCTTCGCCCGCAAGCGCGCCGCGGTGCGAGAGCGGCGCCTGCTGGCGGATATGGTGCGGGAGGCCGCAGCGCTGTTCCGCGGCATGCTGCCGGGCGCGCCGCGCATCGATATCGCCGACCGCCTGCCGCCCGGCACGGCGGTCGAGGCGGATGCCGTGCAAGTGGAGCAGGTGCTGCTCAACCTGCTGAAGAACGCCGCCGACGCCATGCAGGAACTGCCGCCCGACGCGCGCGCCATCGACGTGACCCTGGCGCGCGAGGGGCGCGTCTACCGGATCGCCATCCGCGACCACGGCGCCGGCCTGGCGCCGGCGTCCGCGCAGCATCTGTTCGAGCCTTTTTTCACCACCAAGCCCGACGGCATGGGGCTTGGCCTGTCGATCTGCAAAACCATCGTCGAGGCCCACGGCGGACGGCTGTGGGCCGAGGCCAACGCCGGCGCGCCCGGCATGACGTTTATTTTTACCCTGCCCGCCGATGACCTCACCCCTTGACCAGGCCCTGATCCATATCGTCGACGACGACGCGGCGCTGCGCCGCTCCCTGGTGTTCCTGCTCGACTCGGTCGGCTGGCGCACCCAGGCCCACGCCAGCGCCGAGGAATTCCTGGCCGCCTACCAGCCGGGCGCACCCGGCTGCCTGGTGCTGGACATCCGCATGCCCGGCATGAGCGGGCTGGAACTGCAGCAGGTGCTGCGCGCCCAGGGCCGCACCCTGCCGATCATTTTCATCACCGGCCACGGCGACATCTCGCTGGCGGTGCAGGCCATGAAGCAGGAGGCCTGCGATTTTCTGGAAAAGCCGTTCAGGGACCAGGTGCTGCTCGATGCGGTGTCCCAGGCGGTGCGCCGCAGTTCCCGGCAACTGGCGGCGGAGCGGCGCCACGACCAGGCCCATGCGCTGCTGGAACGGCTGTCGCCGCGCGAGCGGGAAGTCGCATTGAGAGTGGCGCACGGCCTGCCCAACAAACTGATCGCGCGGGAACTGAATATCAGCGAAAAGACCGTGCACGTGCATCGCCAGCATGTGATGGAGAAAACGCACACCGGCTCCGCCGCCGAACTCGCGCGCCTGATGCTGCGGGCCGACCCGGCCGATCTGGATTGAGGGAGACTATGGGTAGAAGTTCAGACTTGAACTGACAGACCGTGCAAGCTCGGGTGCTCCTTCTCGGTCAGAAATCGGCCACCAGCCGTTACTGGCGGAGCGTAAAAATACGTGTTTGGGCGGCAGGAGTGGGTCAATGGACTAAACCGCTCGCGCGGTAGGGGGCTACGACCCGGCGCCGGTGGGTAGTCAGACGAAGGCTCTGGTTTCTATGTTGAGGAGCGAGGCAATCCGCCTCGTTTTTCTACAGGAGCCGAGCCATGA
>JBAQND010000194.1:0-49033 GCA_049303455.1 Thiobacillus sp. | reverse complement strand
GGCCTGCTCCGCGAGCAGGCCACGCAGGTGGTAGGGAGTGGTGACCAGCATGCGCGGGCGCGGCAGACTCGCCAGGGTGGCGCAGATGTCCGCCGGGTAGAAGGGCCGTCCGGCATGCAGCGCGGCGCCGCTTTGCAGCGGCATCAGGACGGTCGACTCCAGGCCGTACATGTGCTGCGGCGGAACGGTGCCGAGGATGGCATGATCCGCGCCAATGCCCAGGCGTTGTGCTTCCGCCCGCACGTTGCGCACCAGGCTGCCCCAGCGCTTGACATGCGGCACCGGCACGCCGGTGGAGCCGGAAGTAAAGACCTGGGCGACGACCTGCGCGCACTCGATCTCGGGAATGGCCGGGTTGGCCACAACCGGCATCGATTCGGGATAACGAAAGGTGGGCAGATCCGCACCCGCGTCCTGATCGACGATGCAAAAAACATCCGGGGCGATGCGCTGCATCTGCCGGACCATCTCCGGCGTATGGATGGAGGGCAGCAGACTGACCCGACCACTGACGACGCAGGCCGCCAGGGCGACGGTGAAATGGTAGCGGTCGCCGCACAAGTTGAGCACATGACGCCCCGGCGGCAACTGGCTGGCGACGTGCTCGACCTCGCCCAGAAACTGCCTGACGCTGACCGGCGTGTTGCCGCGCCAGGCCATGACGGCATCGTGACGGCGATGGGCGACGAGCGGCAGCGTGGCGATGGGCAGCAGGAGCACAGCTTAGCGGGGACCGGAAGGCGCGCCCGGTCTCTTCCAGTACGCACGCACGCCGTCCATGATGCTGTGTTTTTTCTGGTGCGGCAGCTTGCGCCGGCGAATCTGGAATTCGACGACAAACATCAGCAGGATCAGCGGAAAGGAGAGGAAGTTGGCGAAAACCGACCACACCTCGATGCCGGCAAACAAAAACAAAGCGCTTGAAATCAGGCTGATCGCCAGAAGAAACAGCGTCCACGCCAGGGTGACCTGGCGCGAATAACGAACCTCCTCCGGCGACAGGCTGCCGTGGACCATTTCGGCAAAATGGGTGCACAAGGGTTGCCGTCCGCGCACCAGGGTGACGCCAAACACGGCGGCCAGCATGACATAGGTGCCCGCATGCTGGAGGAAATAGACCCAGCTGAAATTGCGCTCCAGCACGCCCCAGAACCCCCACAGCAGCCCGCCCACGACAGCACACAGCAACACCATGGCCGGCCGCATGGGCGAACGCCAGGTCAGCCACAACAGGATGGCGAGAGAAGGGGCCAGGGAGACAGCCACCCCCAGCGACGGGAAAGTGGTGGCCGCCGAAGTGGCTGCGCTGTAATGCGCCAGCACAGGATAGACGATGCACGCGGCGACGATGACGACCCAGCGGACCGCGCTTGACAGGGTCAAATTCATTTTTCCCGGTTGGCCGCGATATGCCGGGTCAGGCTGGCGAGCGAGCTGAAGATGCTGACATTGTCCGCGTTATCGGCGCGCAACTGGAAACCGAAACGCTTGG
Source organism: Thiobacillus sp. (assembly GCA_049303455.1). GTDB lineage: Bacteria > Pseudomonadota > Gammaproteobacteria > Burkholderiales > Thiobacillaceae > Thiobacillus. Next base: position 47,541 of record JBAQND010000194.1, on the reverse strand, counting down.
AAACAACCAGGGCCACCTCCAGAATATCAATGGAGTCGAGCCCGAGCCCCTCGCCGTAAAGGGAGGCGTCGGGCTGAATCTCTTCCGGGCTGACGTCGAGGTTCAGGGTGGAGACGATGAGGCTGGCGACTTCGTCTTGCAATTCAGGGTTGGTATCGGGCATGGCGATTCACATCAATAGGGATCAGGCAACCCGATGATATCGGGCGACGCCATTATATTAGGTAAGCCGTCTACCCGACTTTGTACCCGCGGAGAAGTGCGGTGCCAGAACCGGGGGCGCCGATCGCGCCACCCCCATCATGCAAACTGCGGCAGGTGTACCCCAAACGCAACAGCGCCGCTTCCATTTTGGAACCGGGCCAATCGCAGGCCCGGGTACGGAGAACGCACAGGACAGCGGCTGCAAAGCCGGCACCACCATGAATTCATTGATGTTTTTTATTTCAATGTCCCTGCAGGGACATTGCGACAAACCCTGGCAGCCTATCGCCCCCCGCCCTTTTCCCGATGCCGAACGGAGCGGAAACAGGATTGCGCTGGAAAAAACCGTGCGGGCTTGCTATTATTCTCGTTTTTCCAGTTCACAGGAAGCTTTCCCGGAAGCCCCCTTCAAATATGCCCCACGTCAAAGTCAAAGAAAACGAGCCGTTCGATGTTGCCTTGCGCCGCTTCAAGCGTTCCATCGAAAAAGTCGGCCTCCTGACCGAACTGCGCGCCCGCACGTTCTACGAAAAGCCCACCGCCGAACGCAAGCGCAAGCTCGCCGCAGCGGTCAAGCGTCAGAGCAAGCGTCTGCGCGGCCAGCAACTTCCCCCCAAGATGTATTGATTCTGCTTCGACGCAGAATCACCCTCGCGTAGAAGGTCCACGCATGTCGCTCAAGGCTCGCATCACTGACGACATGAAGGCGGCCATGCGCGCCAAAGAGGCGGTACGCCTCGGCACGATTCGCCTGCTCCTGGCTGCGATCAAGCAGAAAGAAATCGACGAGCGCATCGAGTTGGACGACGCTGCGGTCAGCAGCATCGTCGAAAAACTCATCAAGCAGCGCCGCGATTCAATCAGCCAGTTTCAGGCGGCCGGACGGGATGACCTGGTGGCAACGGAGCAGGCCGAATTGAGCATTTTGCAGGCCTATCTGCCCGAACCGCTTTCCGTTGCCGAAGTCGAAGCCGCTGTCGCGGCGGCGATTGCCGAATCCGGCGCCGCAAGCGCAAAGGACATGGGCAAGGTCATGGGCCTGCTGAAACCCCGCCTTGCCGGCCGCGCCGACATGGGCCAGGTATCCGCGCTGATCAAAGCCCGCCTCGCAAGCTGATTCCCACTCCGCCCGGGTTTAACATGCGGCAACCATGATCCCGCGTGATTTCATCGACACCCTGCTCGCCCGCGTCGACATCGTCGACGTCATCGACCGGCGCGTGCCGCTGAAAAAAGCCGGACAGAACTATCAGGCCTGCTGTCCTTTCCACAGCGAAAAAACCCCCTCCTTCACGGTCAGTCCGACCAAGCAGTTCTACCACTGCTTCGGCTGCGGCGCGCACGGCTCCGCTATCGGCTTCCTGATCGAATACGAGCACATGGGGTTTCCCGACGCGGTGGCGGCGCTGGCGCAGGACGTCGGCCTGCCGGTGCCAGAATCCGGCGAACCCGACCGCCCCAGACCGCCGCCCGCATTATGGGAAGCGCTGGAACAGGCCGCCCAGTTCTACAAGAAACAGCTCAAGCAGACGCCGCGCGCGATCGACTACCTGAAGCAGCGCGGGCTGACCGGCGCCATCGCCGCCCGCTACGGCATCGGCTACGCGCCGGACGGCTCACCGTTGAAGCAGGTCTTTCCCGACTACACAGCGGACGCCCTGGCTGCATCTGGCCTGGTGATCGACGGCGACCGCGGGCGCTACGACCGCTTCCGCGACCGCATCATGTTTCCGATCCGCAACATCAAAGGCCAGATCGTCGGCTTCGGCGGACGCGTGCTCGACCAGGGCGAGCCCAAATATCTCAATTCGCCGGAAACCCCCCTGTTTCACAAAGGCTCGGAGCTATACGGCCTGTTCGAAGCGCGCGCGGCGATCAAGGCGGCCGCGCGCGCCATCGTGGTCGAAGGCTACATGGACGTGGTGGCGCTGGCACAGCATGGGGTGGAATTTGCCGTGGCGGCGCTGGGCACCGCCACCACGCCGATCCATGCACGCACCCTGCTGCGCCACACCGACCATCTGATCTTCGCTTTCGATGGCGACAAGGCCGGGCGCAAGGCGGCCTGGCGCGCACTCGAAAACACGCTGGAATCGCTGCAGGACGGCAAGGATGTCAGCTTCCTGTTCCTGCCTGAAGGCGAAGATCCCGACAGCTATATCCGCACCAACGGCCAGGCCGCCTTTCTGCATCTGCTGGACACCGATACGCTGCCGCTCTCCGCCTTTCTGGTGCGCGAACTGTCACGCGGCCGCAAGCTCGACAGTCAGGAAGGCCGCGCCGCCCTGATCAAGGACGCGAAGCCGCTGCTGGAGAAAATCGCCGCGCCGCTGCTGGCACGCCTGATCCAGCGGCAGATCGCCGAACTCGCAAACCTGCAGGCTGACGAGTTCGGCCTCATGGGGGTCAGGCCCGGCGCTACCCGCCGGACGGCGCCGCGGCCGCAGCGCCGTCCGGCGCCCTCGCGGGTGCGCAGCCTGGCCCGCACCCTGCTGATGAACCCGCAGCGCGCCGCCGAAGTCGACCCCTGCTGGCTGGACCCGAACGACCCGCTTAGCAGCCGCATGGGCGAACTGATGGCCTGGCTGTGCGAGGTGGGTCCGCTCAAGCCGCAGACGCTCATCGAAACCGCCAAAGGAAGCGCGCTGGAACCCCTGGTCGACGAACTGATGACAGACTTGCTCGACAAAGACGATAGCTGGGACTGGAACGCGGAATTCGACGGCGCGGTCAAACAGCTGCGTGACGATTGGCAGCGCCGCCGCTGGCAGGAACTGGCCGCGCGGCCGCTAAACAGCTTAAGTGCCAGCGAACGCCAGGAACTGACTGAACTGGCACGCTCCTAGCTTGTCATACATGTCAAGACAAACCCCGGCTTTACGGTATAATTGCCGGTTTTTGAACGATTTTTTCTGTCCGCGTGGTTTGCGCGCGTCAGAACATGAGCGGAGAAATGCTGTGGCTGTACGTGGAAGAAAACCGGGCGGTGGTGCCAAAAAAACTGAAGCGCTGCTCCCTCTGAAGGAGTTGACGCCGGTGGAAGCCGAGGCGCGCCGCACCCAGCTGAAAAACCTCATTATCCTGGGCAAGGAGCGTGGTTTCCTGACCTATGCCGAGATCAACGACCACCTGCCCGACGAGGTGCTTGACGCCGACCAGATCGAAGGCGTGATCGGCATGATCAACGACATGGGCATCCAGGTCTACGACGAGGCGCCGGATGCCGAAACCCTGCTGATGCAGGGCGCCGCCCCCGCCGTCGCCGACGAAGACGTGGTGGCCGAAGCCGAGCAGGCGCTGACCACGGTCGACTCCGAATTCGGTCGCACCACCGACCCGGTGCGCATGTACATGCGCGAAATGGGCTCGGTCGACCTGCTCACACGCGAAGGCGAAATCGAGATCGCCAAGCGCATCGAGGAAGGCCTGCGCCACATGGTGCAGGCAATTTCGTCGTGTCCGCTCACGATCCAGCAGGTTCTGGACATGGCGGCATTGATCGAAAAAGACGAGATGCGGATCGACGAACTGATCGACGGCTTTGTCGAAGTAGAAGCCGCAGCGCCCGTCGCCGCCGAGGAGGACTCGTCAAGCGATGACACCGATGACACCGACGACGATGATGAGGAAAATGACGAAGAAGCCAGTGCCAAGCAAGCCGCGGCCAACCTGGCGCAACTCAAAGCCAACGCGCTGACGCAGTTCGAACTCATCCGCAAAGCCTACAAAAAGGCGCAAGCCGCCCATGCCAAATACGGCCTCGGCAGCCCGCAACACGTGAAGGCCCAGGCCGAAGTTACCGAGCTGCTGATGGCATTCCGCTTCTCGGTGCGTCAGGTCGACCGCCTGTGCGAACAAATCCGCAATGCGGTGGAAGAAGTGCGCTCGCACGAACGCAAGATCATGACGTTCTGCGTCACCCGCTCGGGCATGCCGCGTGCGCACTTCATCAAGACCTTCCCCGGCAACGAAACCAACCTGGCCTGGGTGGACAAGGAAATCGCAGCCAAAAAGGCGTATTGCTCGACGCTTGCCAAGGTGCAGTACGAGGTCAAGTCGCACCAGGAAGCGCTCATCGCGATGCAGGACCGCATCGGCCTGCCGATCAAGAGCCTGAAGGACGTCAACAAGCGGATGTCCACCGGCGAAGCCAAGGCACGCCGCGCCAAGCGCGAGATGATCGAGGCCAACCTGCGTCTGGTGATCTCGATCGCCAAGAAATACACCAACCGCGGCCTGCAGTTCCTCGACCTGATCCAGGAAGGCAACATCGGTCTGATGAAGGCAGTTGAAAAATTCGAATACCGTCGCGGTTACAAGTTCTCGACCTACGCCACCTGGTGGATCCGCCAGGCGATCACCCGCTCGATCGCCGACCAGGCACGCACCATCCGCATCCCGGTGCACATGATCGAAACCATCAACAAGATGAACCGCATCAGCCGCCAGATTTTGCAGGAAACGGGCATCGAGCCCGATCCGGCGACGCTGGCACTGAAGATGGAAATGCCGGAAGAAAAAATCCGCAAGATCATGAAAATCGCCAAAGAACCGATTTCCATGGAAACGCCGATCGGCGACGACGAAGACTCCCACCTGGGCGACTTCATCGAGGATTCCAGCACGCTGTCGCCCGACGATTACGCGGTTTATGCCAACCTGCGCGACGCCACCCGCGAAGTGCTGGACAGCCTGACCTCGCGCGAAGCCAAAGTGCTGCGGATGCGCTTCGGCATCGAAATGAACACCGACCACACACTTGAAGAAGTCGGCAAGCAGTTCGACGTCACGCGCGAGCGGATTCGCCAGATCGAGGCCAAGGCACTGCGCAAGCTGCGCCACCCGACCCGTTCCGAAAAGCTGAAAAGCTTCGTCGGCAGCGGCGAACAGTAAGCGTCCCGCCCCGCTCACCGCGGGGCTTTCAATTTTCGGGTCTGTAGCTCAGCTGGTTAGAGCAGGGGACTCATAATCCCTTGGTCCACGGTTCAAGTCCGTGCGGACCCACCATTTAACCCAGCATCAGCGATAATCTCTCCCATAAAAACAAGGGGAGTGACTGATGGAAGGGGAAGCCAGGAAACCCGGCGAGCGCCGTTTGCAAATTCTGCAAACGCTGGCTGCGATGCTGCAGGAACCCAAACCGGAAAAAATCACCACGGCGGCATTGGCGGCACGCGTCGGGGTGTCGGAAGCGGCGCTGTATCGCCATTTCGCCAGCAAGGCGCAGATGTATGAAGGCCTGATCGAATTCATCGAACAGACGCTGCTCGGGCTGATTGCGCGCATCACGGCCGATACGCCGTCGCCGGTCGCCCAGATCGAGGCCATTCTCGGCATGCTGCTGAACTTTGCGGAGAAGAATCCGGGGATGACGCGGGTGCTGATCGGCGACGCGCTGGTGCACGAAAACGAGCGACTGCAAAAACGCATCAACCAATTGCACGACCGCATCGAGGCACAGTTGCGGCAATGCCTGCGCTTTTGCGGCGACCGCCAGTCCGAACTCAGCGCGCCGCTGGCCAACCTGTTGCAATGCGTGGTGGTGGGGCGCTGGCACCAGTTTGCCAAGAGCGGGTTTACCCGTGCCCCGGGCGGCGACATCCAACTGTTGCTGTCACGCCTGCTGGACGTTCACCCGGCCTGAACGGCGGCTTGCCCGCACACCGGGCAGGCCGGGTCGCGCAGCACTTTCATCACGCGGGCGTCGGCCTGTAGGGCATCCCACAGCAGCAGCCGGCCGATCAGGGGTTCGCCCGCCCGGGCCAGATACTTCAGCGCCTCCAACGCCTGCATCGCGCCGATGACGCCGACCAGCGGCGAAAACACGCCCGCTTCGGCGCAACGCAATTCGGGCTCATCGGCATGGTCAGGGAACAGGCAGTGATAGCAGGGGCTGCTGGCGCGGCCGGAATCAAAAACCGCCAGCTGACCGGAAAACCCGATCGCCGCGCCCGACACCAGCGGCTTGCCCAAGGCCACGCAGGTGCGGTTGACGGCATGCCGGGTAGCGAAGTTGTCCGACGCATCGACCACCAGATCGACCGCTGCCACCGCCTCAAGCAAGGCGGCATTCGCCAGCATTTGAGTCATCGGCTGCACGTCGATTTGCGGGTTGATGGCGCGCACGCTGCGTGCCAGCGAATCAGCCTTGTATTCGCCGATCGCCGCCGTGGAATGGCCGATCTGGCGCTGTAAATTAGTGAGGTCGACGGTATCGCCGTCCGCCAGCACCAGCCGTCCCACTCCCGCCGCCCCCAGATACAGCGCCACAGGGCATCCCAGGCCGCCGGCGCCGACGATCAGCACCGCGGCGTCGCAGATGCGTGCCTGCCCGGCCACGCCGATTTCCGGCAGCAGGATGTGTCGGCTGTAGCGCAGCAGCAGGTCGTCGGTCAGTTCCATGGGGTCGCCGGAGCGCTATTTATAGCCGCGCCACTCTTCCGGCGTATCGTCACGGTCGCCATGCAAATGGCGCTCGTAGACATTGATGAAGGCCTGCTGGGATTTGACGTCCGGTTCGTCGGCCGCGACGTTGCGCCGCTGCACGCTCTCGCTGAAATAGGCCAGCGCGCGCCTGAGCTTGCTGAGCAGGCTGTTGTCGAGATGGAAGCCCTGACTCGCCAGCGCCATTTCCAGGCTTTCCAGGGTGTATTCGCAGATGTGATAGCGCACCAGCAGGCAGTTGTCCTGGGCCCCGACCGTCACCACCAGTCCATCCAGTCCTTCGAGCAAAATCAGCGCGTGCTCCGCCTGCCCTGCCGGCAAGTCATGGAAAACGATTTCGCGGATTTTTTCGAGGTCACACGGGCGCATGGCACACCAATTCAAACAACACTTTGCTCAGTATAGCGCTGCCGTTGCTGCTGTGGCGGCATCGCAGCCACAGCAGCTTTGATCAGCGGCCCTGCATAATCTGCAGGCCTTTCAGCAGGTTCAATGCCTGATTCATCTGGAAATCGTTCTTCGAGACAATTTCGCCCGGCTCCAGCGCGACCGGCTTTTTGTCCTCGTCGTTCCTGCCCCCCTGCTTGTCCGCCGGCGCCTTCTTGATGGTGTCCCCCGGCTTGTCCGTGGGGGCGGCGGGTTCGTCGCCCGCAGGATTGGCCAGGTGCTTGTCGAGGTCGGCTTCGCGAAGGCCGAAACCATTTTCCGATTCTGGCATTGCCGGGTCTTCCACCACGATGTCGGGCTCGATGCCCTTGGCTTGGATGGAGCGTCCATTCGGTGTGTAATAGCGTGCGGTGGTGAGCTTGATCGCCGTGCCGTTGCCGATCGGCAGGATGGTCTGCACCGACCCCTTGCCGAAGGTGCGGGTGCCCATGACGATCGCACGCTTGTGATCCTGCAGCGCACCCGCCACGATTTCGGATGCCGAAGCCGATCCCATGTTGACCAGCACCACCATCGGCACGCTCTTCACGCCCTCCGGCAGGTTTTTCAGGTAATCGGCCTGCATTGGCCGCAGATAATGTTCACGGCTGGCCGTCAGCCGCATCTTGGCATCTTCGCTGCGACCCTCGGTATACACCACCAGGCTGTCTGGCTTGACGAACGCAGCGGTCACCGCGACCGCGCCATTCAGCAAGCCGCCCGGATCGTTGCGCAGATCCAGAATCAGCCCCTTCAACGGCGCCTTGTTGTCCTTGTAGAGATTGTTCAATGACTCGGCCAGCAGTTCGCCGGTGTGTTCCTGAAACTGCGTCACGCGCACGTAACCGTAGCCGGGGTCGACCAGCGTGGACTTCACACTGCGAATCTTGATGACCGCGCGGGTCAGGGTCAGCACGATGGGCTGCGCCACGTCCTTGCGCGCGATGGTGAGCTTGAGGCTGGTTCCCGGCTTGCCGCGCATCCGCTTCACCGCATCGTTCAGCGTCATGCCCTTCACCGGCGTATCGTCGAGCTTGATGATCAGGTCGCCCGGCTTGACCCCGGCCTTGAAGGCGGGCGTATCCTCGATCGGCGAAACGACCTTGACAAAGCCGTCTTCCATGCCGACTTCGATGCCGAGGCCGCCGAACTCGCCCTGGGTGCCGACCTGCAGATCCTTGAATCCCTCGACATCCAGATACGCCGAGTGCGGATCCAGCCCGGTCAGCATGCCGGTGATCGCTTCGGTGATGAGCTTTTTGTCCTCGACCGGTTCGACGTAATCGCTCTTGATGCGGGCAAACACATCGGTAAAGGCGCGCAGTTCCGCGACCGGCAGCGCGGTCGCCGCATCCTTGTCGGCGATCGCCGACAGGTTGACCGTCAGCGCTGCGCCGGCCAGCAGGCCGGCCAGACCGACGAGTATGAATTTCGCCTTTTGTTGTGTCATCTCACTTCACCCACAGGAGGGGATTAACAGGACGGCTTTGATGCCGCATTTCGAAATACAGGCCGGTGTCGGGTTGGCCGCCGCTGTTGCCGACCGTGGCGATGGGATCGCCAGGCTGAACCCGTTCGCCCACCTGCTTATACAGACTTTCATTATTGCTGTACAGGCTCATATAGCCCTCGCCGTGGTCGACAATAATCAGGTTGCCAAAGCCGCGCAGCCACTCGGAAAACACCACTTGCCCGGAAGCGATCGCCTTCACCACCGTGCCCTCGGCCGCACGAATGAACAGACCTTTCCAACTCACGCCGCCACCCTCTCTCTGAGCACCGAAGCGGTTCATCAGTTCCCCGGCGACGGGCAGCCGCAGCGAGCCTTTCAACCCGGAGAACGGCTTGCCGGAGCGAAACGCCACCGGTGTTTCGGTGTTGAAGCCCAGGCCACGACGCGGCTGGCTGGCCGCGCGCTTGTCGGTTTTTGGGGTTTTTTGCGCCTGCTGCGCCATCACTCGGTTGATGCGCTCCACCAGCTGCGTCAGGCGGCGCTCGTCGCGCTTGAGGTTGGAAATTTCGCGCTGCTGCTTTTTGATTTGCAGCGACAGTTTTTGCAGGACCTGTTCGCGTGCGCGCTTGTCGGCCAGCAACTTCTTTTGCTCGGCTTCGCGGTCCATCTTCAACTGGGTCAGCTCGGCTGACTTTTGTTCGGCTTGCAGTTGCAGCGTGGCCAGTTGCGCCAGGTCGGCGCGCAGGGCCTCGATCGCCTCGTGCTGGGCACGAGACAAGTGCGTCAGATAACGCAGATCGCGCGCGGTCTGGTTGGGGTCGGCGCCGTTGAGCATGAGTTTGAGCGCATCGCCCTGACCGCGCTGGTGGGCGGCCTTGAGCGCCCGGCCGAGGTGAGCCTGCTGCAGGCGGATGCGCGTCTCGGTCGCGTCAGTCTGTTGCCTCAGTGCCTGCAAATCAGTCTGGGCACGCTGGCGTTCGTCATCCAGCTGACGCAATTGGCGCACCGCACCACTGATCGTGCGTTCGGATTGGCGCAGCTCGTCGGCCGCTTCCCGACGGTTCGCCTGCGTGCTGCGAAACTCCTTTTGCAAGGTTTGCAGGCGCTGCTTGAGGGAATCGAGTTCGGATTGCTTGCGATCGGCCTGGTTGGCGCTGACGCACAGCGGCCAGACCAGCAGCAGGACGAGAAATGGTCTGAAGTTCACCCTGATGAGCTTACCCGAACTCCACCCGCTTTACTCAAATTGCACGAGGGCTTCGCCGGTCATTTCGGTGGGGGGCGGCAGGCCCATCATTTTCAGCAGGGTCGGGCTGATGTCTTCGAGTGCCCCGGTTTCCGCCAGCGTGGCCGGGCGCCGCCCAACGTAAATCAAAGGGACCAGGTTGAGGGTGTGCGCGGTATGCGCCTGCCCGGTTACGGTGTCGCGCATCAATTCGGCATTGCCGTGGTCGGCGGTTATCAAGACTTCGCCGCCGCGCGCCAACTGCGCTTCCACCACCCGGCCGAGGCAGGTGTCGACCGTTTCGATCGCCTTGATGGCCGCCCGCAGGTCGCCGGTGTGCCCGACCATGTCCGGGTTGGCATAGTTGCAGACGATGACGTCATATTGCTTGCTCTCGATCGCGGCGACCAATTTTTCGGTCACCTCGAAAGCGCTCATTTCGGGCTTCATGTCGTAGGTGGCGACATCCGGCGACGGCACCAGCACCCGGTCTTCGCCGGGGAAAGGGATTTCCTCGCCGCCGTTGAAAAAGAAGGTGACGTGCGGGTATTTCTCGGTTTCGGCGATGCGCAGTTGGCGCAAGCCGAGTTGGGCGATGTACTCGCCGAGACCGTTCTTGATGCGCTCGGGCGGGAATGCCACCGAAACCGCAAAGTCATCGCTGTAGCCGGTCAGGGTGCAGAAGGTGGCCAGGCGCGGTGTGACCTCACGTTCGAATTCGCTGAAATCGCGCTCGATGAACGGCCGCGACAGCTGACGCGCGCGGTCGGAGCGGAAGTTGAGGAAGATCACCGAATCGCCGTCTTCCATTTTCACGGGTTTGCCGTCCGGCGGCAGGATCGCCGTGGCCTTGACGAACTCGTCACTCTCGCCGCGCGCGTAGGCGGCTTCCAGGCCAGCCTGCGGACTCTCCGCCATGAATTCGGCGCGACCTTGAGTCAGCAGGTCGTAGGCTGACTTGACCCGCTGCCAGCGGCGGTCGCGGTCCATCGCAAAGTAGCGGCCGATCATCGACGCGATATGGCCGACGCCGGTCTGCTCGATTTTTTCGTTGAGCCGGCGCAGATAGACCTCGGCACTTTTCGGTGGCGTGTCGCGTCCGTCCAGGAAAACATGCAGGCACACCTTGTTCAGCCCTTCACGCACCGCCAGATCGAGCAGCGCGTGGAAGTGCAGCTCATGGCTATGCACCCCACCGTCCGACAACAGGCCCAGCACGTGCAGGGTCTTGCCGTTGTCGCGTGCCAGGTGCACGGCATTCAGCAGGGCGGGATTGGTATAGAAATAGCCGGATTCGATGGCACGGTCGATTCGGGTGAATTCCTGATACACCACACGCCCGGCACCGATATTCAGATGCCCCACCTCGGAGTTGCCCATTTGTCCCTTGGGCAGACCCACCTCGGATTCCGACGCATGGATGAGCGTGTGCGGATGGTGTTTCCACAACCGATCCCAATTAGGCTTGCTGGCCTGGGCGATTGCATTGTCGGCGCGTTCCGCTCGGCAACCAAAACCGTCAAGGATGATAAGGAGAACCGGCAAGGTCTTCATGAAAAATATTTATATAACCTGACTCGTTTTTGTGGAATCATTTTAATATATGCGTGATTTCTAATCTATACACAACGTGCAATATTGATTGCCCGAAATATGCCGTGCGTGGCGGGCGTTTCCACCCCGGAAGCCGACCGCGTCAGGGTATGACACGAATAGGACCGAGGTTATGAATATGGCAGCAGACTGGGGCGAAGTGGATCTCATGGACAAGGATGAGCACATCGAGCAGGCCTCGCGTGCAATGAAGGCCATGTCGCATCCGCTGCGCCTGAAAATTCTCTGCGTGCTGGGCGACAAGGAAATCAGCGTGCAGGAAATCGTCGACCACGTCGGCACCTCGCAGAGCAATATTTCACAGCACCTCGCCATCCTGCGCGACAAGGGCGTGCTGCGCACCCGCAAGGTCGCCAACCGCGTGTACTACCGCGTCGGCGACACCCGCACGCTGAAGTTGCTGGGCATGATGCGCGACGTGTTTTGCGGCTTCGCCAAGTAAATCTAAATCCCAGCAAACAAGCCATTCGCAGTGCAGGCCCGGCTACGCGCAAGCGTGCCGGGCCTTTTTGTTTATGGTGCATACTTGAAAACAGTCTCGCCGGTGCAATTCGCCGGTGCAATTCACCATGGAAGCACCATCCAAGCGCTTGAATAAAATGATAAATCAGAATATTCTAATGAACGCTTTTCTGGAGGTCTCCCTGTGCTGAACCCCGCCCGCTTGCTGGCCTGCCTCGTTCTTGCCGCCCCCTCCGCCTGGGCGGCCCTGCCTTTCGGCACCGTTGCGGTTAAATACCAGACTGCCGATACCGGCTACTCAACCGAAGCCATCGTCGAGGCCGTCAAGCAGTCCACCATCGCGGCGCAAGTGACCGGGCGCGTGTCGGCGGTCAATTTTGACGCGGGCGATTACGTCAAGGCAGGGGCGGTCATCGTTCGGCTTTCCGCCCAGGAACTGTCGGCCGCTGTGGCAGGCAGCCAGGCGCAGGTGGCGCAGGCCAATGCCACGCTGGCCAATGCCCGCGCCAACTACCAGCGCCAGCAGCAGCTTTTTCAGCAGAAATTCATCAGTCAGGCCGCACTCGACCGCGCCACCGCCGAGTTCCGCGCCACCGAGGCGGCAGCACGCGCGGCGCGCGCCGGCGTCGGCCAGACCGCGGCGGTGAGCGGCTACACCGTGATCACCGCGCCATATTCGGGCGTGGTTGCCGCCCGCCACGTGGAAGTGGGCGAAACGGTCGCGCCCGGCACCCCGCTGATGACCGGCTTCGACCCCAAAGACATGCGCGTCATTGCCAACGTCCCGCAGTACAAACTGGCGGAGATCAAGGCCGCGCCGCGCGTTGCAGTCGAGATTCCCTCGCTCAACAAATGGATCGACGCCACCGGCATCACCGTGCTGCCGTCCGCGGATGTGGCCACCCACACGGTCAAGGTACGAATCGACCTGCCGGCCAGTCTGGAAGGCGTCATCCCCGGAATGTATGCCCGCGCGCATTTTTCGGTGGGCAGCGCGCGCAAACTCACCATCCCGTCGACCGCGGTGGTGCACCGCTCCGAGCTCACCGCGGTGTACGTGGTCAAGGACGACAGGGTAAGCCTGCGGCAGATCCGCCTCGGCACGCCCAATGGCCGCGGGCAGATTGAAGTGCTGGCCGGCCTCAATCCGGGCGACGTCATTGCGCTCGATCCGGTCAAGGCGGGGATTTACGCCAAAAGCACCGCCAACCAGTCCGCGAAATAAACAGAGACGCGCATGGGACTCTCCGGACGCACCGCCCGCTTTTTCCTCACGTCCCAGCTGACCCCGCTGATCGCGCTGATCGCGGCGCTGCTGGGCCTGTTCGCCATCATGGTCACGCCGCGCGAGGAAGAGCCGCAGATCAACGTGACCATGGCCAACGTGTTCATCCCCTTCCCCGGCGCTTCGGCACGGGACGTGGAAGCGCTGGTCGCCACCCCCGCCGAACAGGTGCTGTCGCAGATCGCCGGCATCGAGCACATCTATTCGGTGTCCAAGCCGGGCATGGCGGTGCTGACCGTCCAGTACCTGGTGGGCCAGGACCGCACGCAGGCGCTGGTGCGGCTGTACGACACCATCCAGGCCAACCGCGACTGGGTGTCGCCCGAGCTCGGCGTCGGCGAACCCATCATCAAGCCGCTCGGCATCGACGACGTCCCGATCGTCACCGTGACCCTGTGGACGCGCGACGAGACGCGCGGTGCCTACGAACTGGAGCAGGTGGCGCACGCCGCTGAAATCGAGCTGAAACGCATCGCTGGCACGCGCGAAGTCACCACCCTCGGTGGTCCCGGCCGCGCGGTGCGGGTGCTGATGGACCCCGACCGCATGGCGGCCTTCAACGTGTCGGCACAGGACATCCGCGACGCGCTGCAGGTGTCCAATGCGGCGCAGCCGACCGGCACGCTGGTGTCGGGCAACCAGGAAATCCTGGTGCAGACCGGCACCTTTCTCACCGACGCCGATGACGTCAAGCAACTGGTGGTCGGCGTGTCGCAGGGCCGCCCGGTCTACATGACGGACGTGACCAGCGTCGTTTCCGGCCCCGACCAGCCGACGCGTTATGTCTGGCACGCCCCCGGCGCGGGCAGCCCGCACCAGGCCGACCAGGGCCAGACCTTCCCGGCGGTGACGCTGGCCATCTCCAAAAAAGCAGGCGAAAACGCGGTCGACGTTGCCGAAAAGGTGATCGAGCGCGTGAACTCGCTGCACGGCAGCATCCTGCCCGAGGGGGTCGAGGTCAGCGTCACCCGCAACTACGGCGCCACCGCCGATGACAAGGCAAAAAAACTGATCCAGAAGCTGATCTTCGCCACCGGCTCGGTGGTGCTGCTGGTGCTGTTCGCCATCGGCCGCCGCGAGGCGCTGATCGTCGGCGCGGCGGTGCTGCTGACGCTGGCGGCCACGCTGTTCGCCTCGTGGGCGTTGGGCTTCACGCTTAACCGGGTGTCGCTGTTCGCGCTGATTTTCTCGATCGGCATCCTGGTCGACGACGCCATCGTGGTGGTGGAGAACATCCACCGCCGCATGGGGCTGGACCACGACGGGCTCGAGGCCATCATTCCGCGCGCGGTCGACGAGGTGGGCGGCCCGACCATCCTCGCCACCTTCACCGTGATCGCCGCGCTCTTGCCCATGGCCTTCGTCTCCGGCCTGATGGGGCCGTACATGAGCCCGATCCCGATCAACGCCTCGATCGGCATGCTGATTTCGCTGGCGATCGCCTTCATCATCACGCCCTGGCTGGCCCTCCGGCTCATCAAGCAGGCGCCGCACGGCACCCCCGAAGCGGGCGGCAACAAGCTGCTCGCCATGTTCCGCAAGCGCCTCGCGCCCTTCCTGCGCGGCACCGAGGGCCGCGCCGCACGCCGCATGCTGTGGCTGGGCATCGGCCTCGCCATCCTCATTTCGGTCGCGCTGCCGGTGATGCAGCTGGTCATCATGAAAATGCTGCCGTTCGACAACAAGTCGGAATTCCAGATCATCGTCGACCTGCCGGTCGGCACGCCGCTGGAAAAGACCGCCCAGGTGCTCGCGGAAATGGGCGCGGCGGTTGCCGCCGCGCCCGAGGTCACCGACTATCAGGCCTACGCCGGCACCGCGGCGCCGATCAACTTCAACGGCCTGGTGCGGCAGTATTACCTGCGCGCCGGCCCCGAGGTCGGCGACCTGCAGGTGAACCTGGTCGACAAGAGCGCGCGCGACCGCAAGAGCCATGACATCGCGCAGGCGCTCCGCCCCGCCGTCGAAGCCATCGCGAAGAAGCATGGCGCCGACGTCAAGGTGGTCGAAGTGCCGCCCGGGCCGCCGGTGATGTCGCCCATCGTCGCCGAAATCTACGGCCCCGACTACGACGTGCAGATGCAGGTCGCCAAGCAGGTGCGTGCGGTGTTCGAGAAGACCGATGGCATCGTCGCCATCGACGACACGGTGGAGGACGACGCCCAGCGCTTCGTGCTGCGCGTGCTGCAGAACAAGGCGGCGCTGGCGGGGGTGGCGCAAAAGGATATTGTCGAGGCGATGAAGATGGGTCTGGCCGGCGAGAACGTCACCCCCATCCACGGCAGCGGCGCCAAGTACGAAGTCCCGGTGCGCATCACCCTGCCGCCGGCGCGCCAGAGCGAAATCGGCGAACTGCTGAAGCTCACCGTGCGCGGCAACAACGGCAATCTGGTGCCGCTGTCCGAGCTGGTGGAAGTGATGCCGAGCGCGCGCGAAAAGACCATCTATCACAAGAACCTGCTGCCGGTGGTGTTCGTCCTCGGCGACACCGGTGGCGTGCTGGATTCGCCGCTGTACGGCCTGTTCGGCATGCGCGGTGAATTGAAGGACATGGCGCTTGAACAGGGGGGCACGCTGTCCGAATATTTCATCCGCCAGCCCGCCGACCCCTATGCCGGCTTCAGCCTGAAGTGGGACGGCGAATGGCAGGTGACCTACGAGACCTTCCGCGACATGGGCCTGGCGTATGCCTTCGGACTGATGCTAATCTACATCCTGGTGGTGGCGCAGTTCAAGAGCTATCTCACACCGCTCGTCATCATGGCGCCGATTCCGCTCACCGTCATCGGCGTGATGCCGGGCCACGCCCTGCTCGGCGTCCAGTTCACCGCCACCTCGATGATCGGCATGATTGCGCTGGCCGGCATCATTGTGCGCAACTCCATCCTGCTGGTCGACTTCATCAACCAGCAGGTCGCCGAGGGCATGGCGTTCCAGGAAGCCGTGATCCAGGCCGGCGCCACCCGCGCCAAGCCCATCGTGCTGACCGGCGCCGCGGCCATGATGGGGGCCTTCTTCATCCTCGATGACCCGATTTTCTCGGGTCTCGCAGTATCCTTGATCTTCGGCATTTTCGTTTCCACCCTGCTCACGCTGGTGGTCATTCCGGTGCTGTATTACGCAGCCAATTTCCGCAAATTTCCGTCTCAATAAATCAGGAGTCTTACCATGACCGTTGAACGCCTCGTCCGCATCATTGCCGGTTCTTTCATCATGCTGTCGCTTGCGCTGGCGCATTTCTCCGGCAGTGTCGACATGACCCAGATCTCGTGGCTGTGGTTCACCGCCTTCGTCGGCTTCAATCTGTTCCAGTCCGGCATCACGCGTTTCTGCCCGATGGACATCATGCTGAAAAAAGCCGGCGTCAAAACCGGCTGCGGCCTGTAAACGGGAAACACTCATGGACATGCAATTCCTGCAGGACAACTGGATGCTGGTGTCGCTGGCGGTGGTTTCGGGCGCCATGCTGGTCTGGTCCTTCATCGGCGGCAAACTGTCCGGCGTGGAGCAGGCCGATACGCTGAAAGCCACCCGGCTGTACAACGACGACGCACTGGTGCTCGACGTGCGCGAGGACAAGGAATACGCGGCCGGCCACATCCCCAAGGCGAAGCACATTCCGCTCGGCCAGCTGGCCGGTCGCCTCAAGGAACTCGAAAAATTCAAGACCAAGCCGATCCTGGTCACCTGCCGCAGCGGCCAGCGCTCGGCACGCGCCTGCGGCATCCTCAAAAAAGCCGGCTTCGAAACCGTGTACAACCAGGCAGGCGGCATCATCGCGTGGGAACGCGCCAATCTGCCTGTCACCCAGAAATAAGGAGCCTCCCATGGCCAAAGTCGTGATGTACTGCACTGCCGTCTGCCCCTACTGCGTTGCTGCAGAGCGCCTGCTCAAAAGCCGCGGCGTGACCGATATCGAGAAGATCCGCATCGATCTCGACCCGGCGAAGCAGGCAGAAATGATCGCGCGCTCCGGCGGCCGCCGCAGCGTGCCGCAGGTGTTCATCGGCGACACTCACGTCGGCGGTTTCGACGACACCTCGGCGCTGGACGCAGCGGGCGAACTGGTGCCGTTGCTCGCCCGCGCCTGATTCCTGCGCCTTGCCGGCGTGCGCTTGAATTTTTAGCGCGCGCCGCCATCCTGAAGGACAGATCGTTCGCTTCAAGGAGCCTCAATGGAACTTGCCTGCCCCCACTGTCTCGCCGTCAACCGCGTGCCGGACGACCGCCTGGCCGACGCGCCCAAATGCGGCCAATGCGGCTCACCGCTGCTGCCCGGCAAGCCGGTTGACCTCACCGCAGACAGTTTCGACCGCTTCATCGCGAAGGCCGGCCTGCCGGTGCTGGTCGACTTCTGGGCCGACTGGTGCGGCCCATGCAAAATGATGGCGCCGATCTTCCAGCAGGTGGCGGCCGAGATGGGCACCCGCGTGCGTTTCGCCAAGGTCGACACCGAAGCGCATCCGCAGGTGTCGATGCGCCACCACATCAAAGGCATCCCCAGCCTGATCCTGTTCAAGAACGGCGCTGAGGCGGCGCGCACCTCGGGCGCGATGGAAGCCCATGCACTCAAGCGCTGGCTGGCGTCACAAGGCATTCAATAAGCAATAAGCCCGTGTAAAATGCACCTCATTCCTGGAGCCCAGGCTCCGGTTTTCTTATTCAGGGAGCCTTCATGACCGACGCGCAACAACCCGTTTTCAATATTGAAAAACTCTACGTCAAGGATCTGTCGCTGGAAGTCCCCAACGCGCCCGCCATTTACCTGGAGCGCGAGGCGCCGCAGATCGACGTCAACATGTCGACCGAAAGCCGCGCGTTGGGCGAAGACATGTACCACACCAGCATCACTGTCACCGTCACCGCCAGGATCGGCGACAAGACCACGTTCCTGGTCGAATGTACCCAGGGGGGCGTCTTCCGCATCCAGAACGTGCCGCAGGACCAGATTCCGATGGTGCTTGGCATCGGCTGCCCCAACATCGTCTTCCCATATCTGCGCGAGGCGGTGTCCGACGTGGTGATCCGCGCCGGCTTCCCGCCGCTGTTGCTGAACCCGGTCAATTTCGAGGCCCTGTTCCATCAACAACAGCAGGCGCAACAGCAACAGGCCGCACCCGAGCAGACGCATTGAAGCAGAAGCCTTCATTGAAAAAGCGCCCGCGCCCGATCAGTCTGTGCCTCGCGACCGGCCTGCTGTTCGCGCTGACGCACTCCGCCTGGGCGCTTGAATACCGCAGCACAGGACGCGCCGCCCTGCTCTACGACGCGCCTTCGACCGCGGCCAGCAAGATCGCCATCGCGGGCAGCGGCCTGCCGCTTGAAGTCGTCGTCGACACCGATGTCTGGGTCAAGGTGCGCGACCCGAGTGGCCGCCTGGCCTGGGTCGAGAAATCCGCCCTCGGCGGCGCAAAAACCGTCATGGTCAAGGCCGACGCCAGCGTCATCCGGCAACAGCCGCGCGCCGACGCCGAGGTTGTGTTCCATGCCGAACGCGGCCTCCTGCTTGAAATCGCGGGCGAAGCCGACCCCTACGGCTGGCTGCCGGTAAGGCATGCCGACGGTCTCGCCGGCTGGCTGCCTGCACACGAGGCCTGGGGTAGGTGAAACCCGCGACGATGAGACTGTCCGTACTCGGCGCCGGCGCCTGGGGCACCGCTCTCGCGTCCAGCTGGGCCCCGCACCACGCGGTCACCCTGTGGGGGCGCAACGCGGCCGAACTCGATGCCATGCGCACGAGTCGCGTCAACCGCCGCTACCTGCCCGACTGCCCGCTGCCGGACGCCCTGCAGTTCAACCCGGATTTCAACGCCGTGGTCGATGCGGCCGAGCTCATCGTCATTGCCGTTCCAACGAGCGGCCTGGGTTCGACCCTGGCCGCGCTGGCCGCCCGGCCCCGGCTGCCGCCGCTGGTCTGGGTGTGCAAGGGCTTCGAGCATGGCAGCCGCAAACTGCCGCATCAGCTCATTGCCGAACTGCTGCCCACGCACGCGCGAACGGGTGTGCTGTCCGGCCCCAGCTTTGCCCAGGAAGTGGCACAGGGTTACCCTACCGCGCTCACCCTCGCCGCCAACGACAGCGAACTGGCACAGCACCTCGCCGAGGCGCTGTCCGCCCAGCGCCTGCGCATCTATGCGCACGACGACGTGATCGGGGTCGAACTCGGCGGCGCGCTGAAGAACGTCATGGCGATTGCCGCGGGCATCTGCGACGGCCTCAAGCTAGGCCACAACGCGCGCGCCGCGCTCATTACCCGCGGACTGGCCGAAATGACCCGCCTCGGCGTCAAGCTCGGCGGCCGCTTCGAAACCTTCATGGGACTATCCGGCCTCGGCGACCTCATCCTCACCACCACCGGCGATCTCTCGCGCAACCGCCAGGTCGGGCTGCGGCTGGCGCGCGGCCAGACACTCGACACCATCCTGGCCGAACTCGGCCACGTCGCCGAAGGCGTCACCACTGCGCGCGAAGTCGCCATGCTGGCGAGCGAACTGGGCGTCGACATGCCAATTTCCCGTGCCGTCTGCCAGATGCTGTTCGAAGGCCTGCCGGCCACCGAGGCGGTCGATGCCCTGCTGAACCGGGATATCAAGGCTGAGTTCTGAGGCAGGGCGGCGGGCTTTGCCGTTCAGCGCGCAGGGCAGGCCGGCAGGGGCAGGCAGCTTCCAGCGCCTGACCCGGGCAGGCTTTCCATTTCCTTCAGGGTGTGCGTGAAATTGGTGTTTTCAGGCCCGATACGCGTGGCGCAACGCGCTGATTCCCGGGCTTGGCGTATGCATTGGCGGGCAGCCAGGACGTAGACCGGATTGTTCCAGACGACCGCCACACCCGGCCGGTCCTGGAGCGCGTGACGAAATGCCACTTCGGCCGGCTCGCCATGGCCCAGGGCGTACTCGGTGTTGCCCAGGCCCAGCCATGCCAGCGGATTGTCGGGCCATCTTGCGGCCGATGCCTTGTAAGCCTCCCGGGCTTCCTGATGCTGGCCCACTGATGCTGGCCCAGGCGCTCCAGGGCGCTTGCCACTTCCAGGTAGGGGGTGGGCTTGGCCTGCGCGGGGAAGGCGCCCGGGACGAGCACGACTATGCCCCATCGCGCAGACCGGTTCCATGTGTTCAGAAACACGCCGAAGGGCGTGATGCGCCGGGGCTCGGTTCCGGAGCGCAGGACAAGTTCCTGCCGCGCCAGGTCATAGCCGACCACCACCGCATAGTGCCAGCGCGGCAGCCAGTTGAACCCCAGATTTTGCAAAACCAGCACCGGGTGGCCCGCGGTGATTTCTGCCAGCGGGGCATCGAGCCCGGGTTCGACCGGGACGGCCAGCAAGCCCTGCCGGCGCACAGCCGCCTTGATTTCCGCCTGCAAGCTGCCCTCGCGGGCGGGCAGATAGACCCGGGGAACAAGCTCATCGGGGGTGACCGTCACACCGCGCGCATTGAGCACGGTGGCGAGCGCCGTCGGCCCACACTGATAGCGCGTCTGGGGGAAAAAGGGCGTGTCGGCCAACTCCACCCGGGCGGGCGTCCGGCCGTCTCGATGAGGGGCGCACGATGGGCACAGGCTGCAAGCAGGCTCGCGCACAACCAAACGCCCGCCAACAGGCGGGCGCATCGGAGAACGCTCATCGAAACGGACTCACTTGATGGGATGCACAAACGGGAAGATGTCGGTTACCCCCAGGGCGTCGGTGATGATGAAGACAATGAAAATGAACAGGACAACCCCCAGCGCACTCCCGCCGGCAGGCAATTCAGCGACCCGCTGGTTGATCCGGGCCACCTCGGCGTCGGTCAGCGCCGCCACCCGCACCTTGGCATGTTGAACATCGACCCCCAGGGCAGTCAGCTGGCGCTGCAGTCTTCCCGCTCCAGCAGGGACACCAGCTCGTCGCGGTCCACCCGGCCCTGTTCGGCGGCGAGTACTTGAGCGGTGCCGACCATCCCGGCCTGAACCGGGGCGACCTGCGCGCCTGGGAAATCTTTCGCGAGTCCTACCAGCGGGTCAGCGGCCTGTGTCGCACCGTGCGCGGTCCCAGCATGTCGGCCAATCCCGGCAAGGTGCAGGTGCTGGGCATCAGCGAGATCGCTGGAGAAAAGGTCATGCAATTGCGCTTCATCCAGGGCCGTAACCCGGATTGGGTGCATCGCCCATTTTTCGCGAAATTCGACGACCAGGCCACCTGGCTGAATGAACTCAGGCCTGCTTTTGCTGCTTTTGGCGAGGCCAGGTTCTTCTACCAGGATGAGCTTGAGGCGTTCTACCGGGAAAGCATTGATGCCAGCCATGCCGAGGACTACGAATAGCCCGCCCACTTCCAGCCCGAGTGCGCAACGGACGAATCCGCGAGCGTTGAAACCCGGCTGACATGGACGTAACCCGTGGGGGGCCAGGTTGACTGCTGCTGCATGGGCGGGATAGACTTTGTAACCAGTGCCGCGTTCGTCGCGCCCTCGGCCATCGCTGCACACTCATCAATCACCGGCACCACAAAACAGTCCTCGACGACTACGCCAGGCTGCTGCTGTAAAGCGCAGCGCGGTCTCACCGCCTTGTTTTTCGCGCTGATATCCGGCTCCGCCGATATCCCTCGCCGAGAAGCCGGCCCACCTCATGCCGCTGCCGCACGCCTCGACGGCAGTGCCCGGGCTCATGGCTCGCCCGGGGCGCGCAACGGCACCTGCCCATTCGCTGTCGGCATCCACGTCGGCAAGTTTCCATTCGACAGGAGAACCCCACCCATGCTGCTTGCAACCGATCTGGACGGCACTTTTCTCGCCGGCGACCCCGAAACCCGCCTGCGCCTATACCAGCTGATCGCCGACAATCCCGAGATCAAGCTTGCCTTCGTCACGGGGCGTGGGCTCGAGAACGTGATCCCGCTGCTCTCCGACCCGACCATTCCGGTCCCCGATTACATCATCTGCGACGTCGGCGCGACGGTCGTCGAAGGTGTCACGCGGCAGCCGGTGCAACCGCTGCAGGCGGCGATCGACGCCCGCTGGCCGGGCGAGCGGACGGTGGTCGACGCCATGGCGCTATTCGAGCGGCTGGAGCGTCAGGATGTCCCGCAACAGCGGCGCTGCTCGTATTACTGCAGCACCGCCGACGTGCGCCATTCGCTCGCCGGCATCGAAGAGGTCGCGGCCGGACTCGGCTGCGAGGTGCTCTATTCAGCCGAGCTTTACCTGGACATCCTGCCGCGCGGTGTGAACAAGGGCAGTACGCTGAAGGCACTGGTCGAGCATCTTGGCATCCACCCTGACGAGGTGGTGGTCGCCGGCGACACGCTCAACGATCTGGCGATGTACGAGCATGGCTTCATCGGGGTATGCGTCGGCGAATCCGAACCCGCCCTGCTCGAGGCCACCGCCAAGCGCGCCCGCGCCAAGCGTGCCCGCGTGCTGCATTCGCCCCACACCGGCTGCGGCGGCATCCTCGATGCGCTCGAGCATTTCAATTTCCTCGACCTCAAGGGCGTAGATGCCGAGCCGCGCGCGACCGAACCCCCGGGCAAGTCCGACCTGGTGATGGTCTATCACCGCCTGCCCTACGAGGAGAGCTTCGAGGACGGCCGCCTCATGCGCCGCCGCCCCGCCTCGCCGAACGGCATCATCCCGACCCTGCTCAGCTTCTTCGGCGACGGCAAGAAGGGCTCATGGATCGCGTGGGCGATTCAGGACCCGAAAAAAGCTGCGAGCTTCGTGACCCACACCGAGGTCGATACCCAGAAATACCCCAGGCTGGTGGCCGCACGCGTGCCGCTCACCAAGAACGACGTCGACATCTTCTACAAGCGCTTTTCCAAGGAGGCCTTCTGGCCCACCCTGCACACCTTCTGGGAACGAGCCCGTTTCCGCGAGGAGGACTGGCTGGTGTTCCTCAAGGTGAACCGCCTCTTCGCCGAGCGCACCGCGGCGGAGGCCGCCGAGGGCGCGGTGGTCTGGCTGCACGACTACAACCTGTGGATGGTGCCGGCCTACCTGCGCGAGCTGCGTCCCGACGTGAAGATCGCCTTCTTCCACCACACCTACTTCCCCTCGGCTGACGTCTTCAATGTGCTGCCGTGGCGCCGCGACATTGTCGGCAGCCTGCTGCAGTGCGATTACATCGGATTTCACATCCCGCGCCAGGTCGAGAACTTCGTCGACGTCGCGCGCGGCGTCGCGCCGCTCAAGGTGCTCGAAACCCGCGCCTGCGCGCCGCGCTACCTCACCTACGGCTGCGCCGTCGGATTGGACGAGGTGACCACCGCCATCGAGGTGCATGGCCGCCGCATCGGCCTGGGTGCGCATCCGGTCGGGCTCGACGTCGACCGCGTGCGCCAGGTGCTCGACGATCCGAAGACGGCCGGACGCATGACTGCGCTGCGCGACCGGTTCACCGGCACGCGGGTCATCCTGTCGGTCGAGCGGCTCGACTACACCAAGGGCACGCTCGAAAAACTGGTGGCCTTCGAGAAGCTGCTCGAGACCCGTCCGGAACTGCACGGCACGATCTCGCTGATCAACGTGTGCGTGCCGGCCGCGAAGGAAATGACGATCTACCGCACCCTGCAGAACCAGATCGAGCAGGCCGTCGGCCGCATCAACGGACGTTTTTCGCGGGTCGGCTGGACCCCGCTGCAGTTCTTCTTCCGGGCCATCCCGTTCGAGGAACTGGTCGTCTATTACGCGGTGGCCGACGTGATGTGGATCACCCCGCTGCGCGACGGGCTCAACCTGGTCGCCAAGGAATTCGTCGCGGTCCAGGGCCTCATCAACGGCAGCGGCGTACTGGTGCTGTCCGAATTCGCCGGGGCCGCAGCCGAACTGCATGGCGCGGTGCTCACCAACCCGCATGACCCGCACGACCTGGTCGAAAAGTGCGTCTACGCGCTGGAGATGAGCCCGGACGAGGCCGAGGCACGCCTGCGCGGGCTGTTCGACGTCGTCCAGCACAACGACGTCCATCGCTGGGGGCAGGATTTCCTCGAT
Organism: Thiobacillus sp.; assembly: GCA_049303455.1. GTDB lineage: Bacteria > Pseudomonadota > Gammaproteobacteria > Burkholderiales > Thiobacillaceae > Thiobacillus. The sequence goes on along the minus strand of JBAQND010000194.1, from coordinate 23,458 downwards.
TCAGTCGAAGAGAGCTGCGCCGCAGGATCCGCGACGCCTAGCGAAACGCCGCAACCGGCGCTCGCCCAGGCGTAGTGACGGCGCCTGCAGGCAAGGGGAATTCTGCGCGCGCAGCCCTGAAAACAGGACGGCCGTTAACGACACGACGCGAACTACCCTATCATCGTGCCGATAAGTGATTTTCAAGCTACACACGACCGCGGCTGGCTGTTCGTTTTCATCGCCTGGCTGGTTGCCAGCGTGGCGACGCTGGGCGCCCTGTTTCTCGGCGAGGTCATGGGTATGCGCCTTGCGTCCTGTGCTGGTACCAGCGGATCTGCATGTTTCCGCTGGTGCTGATTCTGGCAGCGGGGCTGTTTCCGTTCGACCGCCGCGTCGTGCGCTACGCGCTACGCGCTGGCGCTGGCCGGCTGGCTGTTGGCGGTTTTCCATTGGGCGGTGGCCAGCGGAATCGTGCCGGAGCGCGCCACGCCATGCAGCCAGGCGTGCCGTGCTCGGTGGATCTGATCAGCTGGTTCGGCTTCCTGACCCTGCCATTGCTTTCCGTCCTGGCTTTTTCCACCATCATCGCGTTGCTGGTTCTGACGCGCTTCAAGGCATCCAAATGAAAAAATGCTGTTTATCGCTGCCGCCGTGATTCTGCTGCTGGCTTTTGTGGGCGGGGCCATTTTCTACGGCACGCAAAAATCCGAACAGGCGGGACAGCTCGCCTATGAAAACAAGTCCTCACTGGTGCGTGAGCACTCGCGCGCGCTCGGGCATGCCGACGCCCGGGTGGAGATCGTCGAGTTCACCGATCCGGCATGCGGGACCTGCCGGCACTTCTATCCTATGGTCAAGGAGATGCTGGCCGCCCAGCCGGACCGGATTCGCCTGGTGCTGCGCTACGCGCCCTTCCACCAGAACTCGGACTATTATGTGGTGGCGCTGGTCGAGGCGGCGGATAAACAGGGCAAGTATTGAGAAACCCTGGAGGCCTGCTGGCGGCACAGGACGACTGGGTCGTGGATCACGCCGTGCAGCCGGAACGAGTCTGGCGCATCTCGAAGGGCTCGGCCTGGACCTGGCGCGACTCCAGAACGACATGAATGCGCCGGACATTGCCAGTCTGATCGCGCGGGACATGGCAGACGTGAACACACTGAACATCAACAAGACGCCGGAGTTTTTTGTCAACGGCAAGCCGTTGCCCAGCTTCGGCTACGAACCCCTGAAGAAGCTGGTGGACGAGGCGCTGGCCAGCGAATATCGTTAACCGGAATTGGGGCGACCAATACGGTGGACGCGAAGGTCGCGGGGATACCCTCTTCCTCATTGACCCTCGGCGTCTCCCGTTCGCCCGGTCTTGCCGGCAGTCGTCTCCGCAATGCGCTGAATCGTCGCCACAAATCCCGGGTCCTCGCCCTGGAACAAGGCAGGCAAGGCCGCGCGGAAATCTTCGCGCTGACACCATTCATGCATGTAGTCCTCCCACGACTGCCACAGGCGTGCCTGCTGGCGCCCCATGTTTTCCTCGTACACCAGCACATAGGCGCGCTCGAACAGGCTGACCAGAATGGCAAACAGAGCATGCTTGCGCTCCAACTGGTCTTCGCTGAGCGTGCCCTTCACCACGGGCGACAACAAATGCAGGTCGGCGTTTTCGATCACCAGGCGCATGAAGTCGGCATATTCGTCGGACAAGCGCAGGAAGATTTCCTCCTCGTCGCTCTGGCGCTCGCGCTGGCGGTCGTAGACATACACGCCGATGGCGAGCGGCAAGCCGACGATGGTGACGATGTAGCTGGCGGCTTCCAGCCATTCCAGTCCGCTCAATTCACGCCCCTTCTGCAAAACCGTTTTGCCGCCAGGCTTCGAACACGACCACGCTGACGGCATTGGACAGATTCATGCTGCGCGAACCCGGCAGCATCGGCAAGCGCAGGCGATGCGCCGCGTCGAACTGCGCCAGCAGGTCCGGCGGCAGGCCGCGCGACTCGGGGCCGAACAGCAGCACGTCGTCGGCCTGAAACGCGATGTCGGCATAGCGCGCGCTGCCCTTGGTGGTGAGCGCAAACCAGCGCCGGCCGGGAAGCGCCGCCCGCACGGCGGGCCAGTCGGCATGCACCCGCACGCAGGCCATGTCATGGTAATCCAGCCCCGCGCGCGCCACCTGCTTGTCGGACAGGTCGAACCCCAGCGGCTCGACCAGATGCAAACGGCAGCCGGTATTGGCCGCCAGGCGGATGAGATTGCCGGTGTTGGGCGGGATCTCGGGCTGATATAAAACGATGTCAAACATCCGGCTTGGCCTAAAATAAAGACATTATTGGAGTCTACCTATTCTATGGTCCCTTACCTCACCACCGCACTCACCGGCCCGCTGCTGGAACTGGAAAAGCGCCTGCTCGACGCCCAGCCAATGATCGAGCACTGGTTTCGCCAGCAGTGGAAGGACCAGCCGGCGCCGTTCTACACCTCGGTGGACATCCGCAATGCGGGCTTCAAGCTGGCGCCGGTCGACACCAACCTGTTTCCCGGCGGCTTCAACAACCTCAACCCGGCTTTCATGTCCTTGTCGATCCACGCGGCGATGGGCGCGGTGGAAAAAATCTGCCCCTACGCCCAACGCTTATTGCTCATCCCCGAGAGCCACACCCGCAACACCTTCTATCTGCAGAACGTCGCGGTACTCGCGCACATCCTGCGCCAGACCGGCCTGATCGTGCGCATCGGCACGCTGATTCCCGAGATCACCGAGCCCACCACGCTGGAACTGCCCGCCGGCGGACGTCTCACCCTGGAACCGCTGGTGCGCAAAGGGAACCGCATCGGGCTGGAGGGCTTCGACCCCTGCGCGGTGCTGCTCAACAACGACCTGTCGGCCGGGGTGCCGGACATCCTGAAGGGCATCGAGCAGAACATCATGCCGCCGCTGCACGCCGGCTGGGCGACGCGCCGCAAGTCGCGCCACTTCGCCGCCTATCAGCATGTCGCCGACGAATTCGCCCAACTGATCGGCATCGACCCCTGGCTGATCGACCCCTACTTCGACCAGTGCGGCAAGATCGACTTCCAGGCGCGCCAGGGTGAAGACTGCCTGGCCGAAAAAGTCGACGCCATGCTGGCGAAAATCCGCATCAAATACGACGAATACAGCATCGACCAGCCGCCCTTCGTCATCATCAAGGCCGACGCCGGCACCTACGGCATGGGCGTCATGACGGTGAAGTCGCCGGACGACGTGCGCGAGCTCAACCGCAAGCAACGCAACAAGATGGCGGTCGGCAAGGAAGGTGTGGAAGTGAGCGAGGTGCTGATCCAGGAAGGTGTCTACACCTTCGAGAGCATCAACGGCGCGGTGGCCGAGCCGGTGGTCTACATGCTCGAACACTTCGTCGTCGGCGGCTTCTACCGCGTGCACACCAGCCGCGGATCGGACGAAAACCTCAATAGTCCCGGCATGCACTTCGTGCCGCTGGCGTTCGACGACACCTGCGTGATGCCCGACCGCAGCGCCAATCCTGACGCCAGCCCCAACCGCTTCTATGCCTACGGCGTGATCGCACGGCTGGCGATGCTGGCCGCCAGCATCGAGCTCGACGAAACCCTGAACGAAGCGGCATGAAGCTGCTGTTCGTCGTCGATCCGCTGGCGAGCCTCAAGCCCTACAAGGACAGTTCGGTGGCGATGATGCGCGCGGCGGTGGCGCGCGGCCACGCCGTGTTCGCCTGCGAGGCGCGCCACCTGTTTATCCGGGACGGCTTCGCACGCGCCGCCTGCAGCGCGCTCGACGTGCGTGCCGACGATGACTGGTACGACCTTGCCCACACGGCCACCCGCACGTTGAAGGATTTCAACGCCGTGGTGATGCGCACCGACCCGCCGGTAGACACCGACTACCTGCTCGCCACCCACCTGCTCGGCATCGCCGAAGCCAACGGCGCGCGGGTGCTGAACCGCCCGGGGTGTCTGCGCGAGTTCAACGAGAAGCTGGCCATCCTCAACTTCCCACAATTCGTCACGCCCACGCTGGTTGCCGCCGACGCGGCGGAGATTGGCGCGTTCCTCGCCGAACATGGCGACATCATCGTCAAGCCGCTCACCGAAATGGGCGGCAGCGGCATCTTCCGCCTGCTGCTTGCCGACCCCAACCGCAACGCCATCCTGGAAACGCTGACCCATCGCGGCCGCCGCGCCATCATGGCGCAGCGCTACCTGCCGGCGATCAGCGAAGGCGACAAGCGCATTCTGCTGATCGACGGCGAGGTGGTGCCATGGGCGCTGGCGCGCATTCCGCAGGCCGGCGAGACGCGCGGCAACCTCGCCGCCGGGGGCACCGCCCGCGCCCAGCCACTGTCGGCGCGCGACCGCGAAATCGCCGAGACCATCGCGCCGTGGGCGCGAGATCACGGCATCTTCCTCAGCGGCCTCGACGTCATCGGCGACTGCCTGACCGAAATCAACGTCACCAGCCCCACCGGGTTTCAGGAAATCACCGCACAGACCGGACACGACGTGGCAGCGCAGTTCATCGCCGCCGTCGAGCGCATGGGTTCGACCCTGGTTCGCGCGTGAGGTCGGCACGATTCAGCGTGTGGCTGATGCTGCTGTGGGCGCTTGCCGCCTGCAGCCCGCCGCCCTTGCACGCCCAGCAGGCCTACGTGTTCGGCACCCTGGTCGAGGTCAGCATCCACGGCGCACCGGAGGCGCAGGCCAAGCAGGCGACCGCTGCGGTGCTGGCGCGCTTCGATGAGCTGCACCGCGCGCTGCACGCCTGGCAGCCGAGCGAATTGTCGCGGCTCAACGCCGCGCTGGCCCGGGGCGAGCGCGCCACGGTCACGCCCGAGCTTGCGGCGATGTTGCGCGATGCGCAGGCCTGGTCGAACCAGACGGACGACCTGTTCAATCCGGCCATCGGCGGCCTGATCGCGTTGTGGGGCTTCCACGCCGACACACCGCAGTCGCGGGTGCCGGAGGCCGACACGATCGCCGGATGGGTCAACCAGCGGCCGCGCATGGCCGACCTGCATATCGAAAACAATACCGTGTGGAGCAGCAACCCGACGGTGCAGCTCGACCTCGGCGGCTACGCCAAGGGGCATGCGCTGGACGACGCGGCCGCCATCCTCAAGAAGCACGCCATCGCGAACGCACTGGTGAACATCGGCGGCAATGTGATCGCGCTGGGCGCCCATGGCGACCGCCCGTGGCGCGTCGGCATCCAGCATCCGCGCCAGCCGGGCACGCTGGCAACGCTGGAATTGCGCGATGGCGAAGCGATCGGCACTTCCGGAGACTATCAGCGCTACTTTGAAGCGGACGGGCGCCGCTACAGCCATTTGATCGACCCACGCAGCGGCCACCCGGCGGATGGCATGCAGTCGGTGACGGTGCTGGTCACCGGCAAACAGGCGGGAACGCGCTCGGACGCCCTGTCGAAACCGCTCTTCATCGATGGCGCCGCGCGGCTGGCCAATCACGCGTCCAGCCTGGGCGTGGCCCACTATCTTGCGGTGGATGGCGCCGGCCAAATGCACGTCTCCCCGGCGATGAAGGCCCGGCTTCGCTAGAATGCTGTTTTTGGCCTGACGCTCTCCCCATGATCGGTATTCTCATCGTCGCCCACGGCTCGCTCGCCGAAAGCCTGGTCGAGTGCGCCACCCACGTGCTGGGGCAGCGTCCGCGCGGTCTCGCCACGCTGGATTTCATCGGCCACGCCGACCCGGACGAACGCCAGAAGGCCCTGCAGGCCCGGCTGGCAGAACTGGACGAAGGCGATGGCATCCTGGTGCTGACCGACATATACGGCGCCACCCCCAGCAACACGCTGTGCCGTCTGCTCGAACCGGCCCACATCGAGGGCGTCTCCGGCGTCAACCTGCCGATGCTGCTGAAGGCGCTGAACTACCGCGACACGCTGGCGCTGCCGCAACTCGTCGAGCGCATCGTCGAAGGTGGCCGCAACAGCATCAAGCATATTTCAGAGACCATGTGCCATGCAGCAACGGGACGTTGAGATCGTCAACAAGCTGGGGCTGCACGCGCGCCCGTCGGCCAGGCTGACCCAGCTGGCGTCCAGCTTCAAGAGCAATGTGTTCATGTCGCGCAACGGCCGCCGTGTCAACGCCAAGAGCATCATGGGCGTGATGATGCTGGCCGCTTCCAAGGGCAGCACCATCACTCTGGAAACTGAAGGCGAAGACGAGGCGGAAGCGATGGACGCGCTGGCGGGGCTGATCTCCAGCGGCTTCGGGGAGTATCTGTGAGCTTCTCAATGCACGGCATCGGCGTCTCCGGCGGCATCGCCATCGGCTACGCGCACCTCACCTCCAACGCGCGGGTCGAAGTGCCGCAGTACATGCTCGATCGCAAGTACATCAAGGAGGAACTGGCGCGTTTCGACGAGGCCATTCTCGCCACCCGCACCGAGCTCGAAACCCTGCGCAACCATATCCCGGCCAACGCGCCGGCCGAACTGTCGGCCTTTCTCGACATGCACCTGATGTTCCTCGGCGATTCGATGATCGCCGAGGAACCCAAGCGCCTGATCCGCGAAACCCAGTGCAACGCCGAATGGGCGCTGGCGCAGCAGATGGAGGCGCTGGTGGCGCGCTTCGAGGAAATCGACGACGCCTACCTGAGGAGCCGTCAGGAAGACGTGGTCCAGGTGGTACAGCGCGTGCTGAAGGCACTGACCGGCCACCCCAGCCATCTGCCGCTGGATGTCGACTTCGGCGTCGAGCGCATCCTGGTCGCGCACGAGCTGTCGCCGGCCGACATGGTCCTGTTCAAGAACGTGCATTTCGCCGCCTTCATCACCGACCTCGGCGGCGCCACCTCGCACACCGCGATTCTGGCGCGCAGCATGGCGATGCCGTCGGTGATGGCGCTGCACAATGCACGCGGCCTGATCCGCGACCACGACCTCCTGATCGTCGACGGCCGCGACGGCGTGGTGATCGTCAATCCGGACGAATCGGTGCTGGCCGAATACCGCCTGCGGCAGAACCAGTGGCGCATCGACACCGACAAGCTGAAGCGGCTGAAAACCAGCAAGTCGTCCACCCTCGACGGCACCCCGATCGAGCTGATGGCGAACATCGAACTGCTCTCCGACGTCGATGCGGTGCAGGCCGCCGGCGCGCATGGCATCGGCCTGTTCAGGAGCGAATTCCTGTTCCTCAATCGTTCCGACCTGCCGACCGAGGACGAGCAGTACGAATCCTACAAGGGGGTGGCCGAGGCGCTGGACGGCAAACCGGTCACCATCCGCACGCTCGATCTGGGCGCCGACAAGCAGGCGCCGTGGGGCCACAACGTGGCCGACAACCCGGCGCTGGGCCTGCGCGCGATTCGCCTGTGCCTGGCCGAGCCGGGGCTGTTCAAGACCCAGTTGCGTGCGATCCTGCGGGCATCGATCCACGGCAAGGTCCGCATCCTCATCCCCATGCTGGTGAGCTTCATGGAGTTGCGGCTGACGCTGCAGCGCATCGACGAAGCCAAGGACTCGCTACGCCGTGACGGCCTGAAATTCGACGAAGGCATCCCGCTCGGCGGCATGATCGAAGTGCCCGCCGCCGCGCTTTCGGCCGGCTTCTTTGCCGAGCAGCTGGACTTTCTGTCAATCGGCACCAACGACCTGATCCAGTACACGCTGGCGATCGACCGCGCCGACGACAGCGTGGCGCATCTGTACGACCCGCTGCATCCGGCAGTGCTCAACCTGATCCAGTACACACTGCGCGCCGGCGCCAAGGCAGGCAAGCCGGTCTCGGTATGCGGGGAAATGGCGGGCGATCCGCTGTTGACGCGGCTGCTGCTGGGGCTGGGACTGCGGACGTTCTCGATGCAGCCGGCCAGCCTGCTGCAGGTCAAGCAACAGATCCTGAAGTCCCACCTGGAAGCGTTGACGCCGATGGCGCAGAAGCTGCTCAAGAACACCGACCCGGACCGGACGGCGCTGTTATTGAGCCGGATGAACAACTGAACAGCTAGCAGCCGATTACTTCAAGCCCGACAGGCTGCTAGGCCACAAGCCGCGCGGCGATCCGGCCCAGTTCCACCTTGTCCTGGCGAAGCTCGCCGATCTCCTGCTTGACCTGCGCCATGCGGCTGTGCAGCGTGCTCATGTTCTCCAGAATCCGCTGCAAGCTGGACAGCCGGGTGTCGAGATACTGCTTGTGCTCGCGGATGCGCGTCATGATGGGATCGAGTGCGATGCGCAGCCAGCGCTCGGCTTCCACCCGCGCCAGGTTGAACGCCTTGCGTGACTCTTCAGCCAGGCCGGCATAAAAACGCCGGATCATGAAACGCTTCTCCAGCATCAGATTGGCCGGGTCCTTGCAGAAACTTTCGGTCTCGCGCGTCAGCACTTCCAGCCGGTTGCGATAGGCACCCAGATCGAGTCTGGGCACCTGCATTTTTGGCAGATTGTGCTGGCGGTGAAAGCGGGTGTAGGCCTGATCGAGCACATCCAGAATATTGTCGGCCAGCCGGGTCGCGTGCTGCAGCCGTTCAACCATCTGTCCGCTCAACTGGCGGATGCCACTGGTCAGCCCGCGCGTGGTGAGGCTGGATTCCATCGCCGCGCGCCCGGCCTTGGAAATGACGCTCAGTGTGTCATCCGACAATTGCGACACCAGGTGTTCGCCCTGCTTCTGCACCATTTTCCGCATCACCCGGAACTGGTCGGCCGTGGCGTCGTAGCTGTCTTTTTCCTTTTGCAGGGTGGCGCGCGTCTGTTCGATCAGTTCGCGATTCTTGCCCGACAGCTGGCTGAGCTGAATCAGTTCGTCGCTGCTGCGCTTGAGTCGTGCGGACAGATCGACCTGGCTCTCGTCGAGCAGCGACACCACCTCATGGCTGACCGCGTGGTAGAGCATGTCGCGGCGCGCCGGGATCACCTGATGCGCCAGCAGGTACTCCAGCGATTCAATGCCGGAACGCACGCGCAAGGCGGGATCGCCGCGGATGGTGGCCACCAGCGCTTTCTGCGCCGACACGGTGAACACCCGGCTGCGCGGCAGCTTCAGCACGCGCGCGGTTTCTTCGGCCTGGCGCTCGATGGTGGCCCGCACCTCGGAATCGCTCTTCAGCTCGTCCCACAGCATATCGATCTTGTTCAGCACCGCCACGTGATAGTTGGCATGACGATGCACATGCTTCTGCCAGATTTCCAGATCCGAGCGCGTCACCCCGGTATCGGTCGCCAGTAGGTACATCACCGCATGCGCATTGGGGATGACCGACAGGGTGAGTTCGGGCTCGGCCCCCAGCGCGTTGAGCCCGGGGGTGTCCAGGATCGTCAAGCCGGCCTGCAGCAGCGGATGCGGATAGTTGACCATGCCATACCGCCAGGCCGGCACCTCCACCGTGCCGTCGCCGCGCAGCAGATGGCGCTCGCTCGGATCCTCGCTGTCCCACAGCCCCATCTCGATGGCATCCGCCGCCGCCATGGACTTGGTTTCGGTGAGCTTTTTCAGACTTTCCTGCAACTGGCGCGGGTCGGCGGGGTCGAGCAGCACCCGGCACCACTCGATCGACATGTGCTTGAGGCGCGCCAGCGATTCGTCGCGGCTGCGGGTTTCGATCGGCAGCAGGCGCAAACTCGGCGGCTCGTCCGCATTCGCATACAGCTCAGTCGGGCACATGGTGGTGCGGCCGGCGTCGGACGGCAGCAGGCGCTGGCCGTGGTCGGCAAAAAACAGGGCGTTGATGAGTTCGGTCTTGCCGCGCGAAAATTCGGCGACAAAGGCCACCACCAGCTTGTCCTGGCGCAGGCTCGACGCGGTATCGGCCAGCCGCAGGGTGCGCTCGGCATCGATGCCGTGCTGGCGGTCGAGCCAGTCGGCATAGTCGGTAATCGCAGTTGCCAGGCGCATGCGCCGCGCGCTGTAGTCGGCAACTTCCTGTTCCAGATGGATGCTCATGCTTTATTGATTTTCTCGATATTAAGCCAGGGGGTCTCAGTCCCCGACGCCGCCACGGTCACTGCCGCGAGGTTTCGCTGCGAATCAGGCCAGCAGGTGCGCATTCGTCTCGTTATCGACCGGGAACGCTGAAATCTTTAATTTCGGCCTGCCGCCACCCAGCAGCAGTCGGTGCCGGCTCGACGCGACCAGATTGACGGCTCAGAGGGAACCCAGCAGCGCCCGCTCCAGGGCCAGCAGGGGCACCATCAGCACCAGCTGGCACAGGATGAACAGCACCAGCGGCGTCAAGTCGATATTGGAGACCATGGGGACGACGCGCCGCAAGGGGCGCAGGAAGGGTTCGGTCAAGGTATACACCACCGGCACCAGCGGGGTGTCTGAATTGACCCACGACAGCACCGCCCGGATCAGGGTCAGGCCGATGATCAGGTAAACCGTCAGGCTCAGCAGCCGGACCGCCGCCAGGCCCAGCATCACCGGCCAGATATTGCCGCCTGCCAGCGCGAACGGAAAGCCATCCAGCCAGTAGCCGGCGGTCACCACCAGCAGCTCGACCAGCCAGGCGAGCACCAGGCACGCCCAGTCGAGGCCCCACAGGCCCGGCACCACCCGGCGCAGCGGCTTCACCGCAAAATCGGTGAGGGCGACGATGAACTGGGCGAACGGGTTGCGAAACGGCACCCGGAACAACTGCATCATGAAGCGCAGCAGCACCGCGATGACGAACAGGTTGCCCAGCGTCTGGATGAGGAATTTCAGTGCGGCTTCGATCATGCGAGGCGCCCCAGTTCGTCGCCGAGTTCGGCGCTGCGGCGGCTGGCCGCCGCCACCGCCTGGCCGATCGCCGGCTTGACCGCCGCGGCTTCCAGCGCGGCAATGCCGCGTTCGGTGGTGCCGCCCCTGGAAGTCACGCGCTGCCGCAGCACGGCCGGTTCCTCGCCCGACTCCAGTGCCAGCTTGGCCGCGCCAAAAAAGGTCTGCAGCGCCAGCTGGCGTGCGGTGTCCGGCGCCAGCCCCTGCGCCACCGCGGCGGCTTCCAGCGACTCAAGGAAATAAAACACGTAGGCCGGGCCGCTGCCCGACACCGCGGTCACCGCATCCAACTGGGGTTCGTCCTCCACCCACACTACGCCGCCGACGGCACGCAGCACCACTTCGGCCTGCGAGCGTGAATCCTGGTTGACCGCGGGTGACGCAAACAACCCTGCAATCCCGGCCTGTACCAAGGCAGGGGTGTTGGGCATGGCGCGCACGATTCGCGTGTGCCCCCCCAGCCAGCGGCCGAGATCGGCCACCCGCACCCCGGCGGCGATCGACACCACCAGATGGCCGGCAAGACGCGACGCCAGCGCGGCCGCCACCTCGGGCAGGCTTTGCGGCTTCACCGCCAGCACGATCAGGGCGTGCAGCCGCGCCTGCGACAGGTCCGAATGCGTCACCACGCCGAAGCGCGCAGCCAGCTGCCCGCGTGCATCGGCATTGATTTCAACCACCTCGATGTCGGTGGGCTGGGTGCCGCTGGCGATCAGGCCGCCGATGATGGCGGCCGCCATATTGCCGCCGCCGATAAAGCTCACTTTATGCATTTTTTATCCTCTCACCAAAAAGTGCGGTGCCGATTCGAACGATGGTCGCGCCTTCCAGAATTGCCGCTTCAAGATCGGCCGACATGCCCATCGACAAAGTGTCGAGCGCATGGCCGCGCGCGATCAGCGTTTCGCAGGCCTCGCGCACCTGCCTGAACGCGGCGCGCTGCGTGGTTATTTCGGTCGCCGGCGCAGGTATCGCCATCAGCCCGCGCAACTGCAGACCTGGCAGTTTCGATACGGCCTCGGCCAGCGTGGGCAGGTCAGCCACGGCCACCCCGCCCTTGCTGGCTTCGCCGCTGACATCAAGCTCGATGCACACCTGCAGCGGCGGCAAGCCGGGCAAGCGCTGCGCGGACAGCCGCTCGGCAATCTTCAGCCGGTCCACGCTGTGCGCCCAGTTGAAATTTTCGGCAATCGCCCGCGTCTTGTTGCTCTGGATCGGCCCGATGAAATGCCACACCAGCGGCAGGTCACGCAAGGCCCTTTGCTTGTCCAGCGCCTCCTGCAGATAATTCTCGCCGAATTCATGCTGGCCACAAGTCGCCATGGCACGCACCGCGGCGGCGTCAAAGGTCTTGCTCGCCGCCAGCAGGCGCACCGTTGCCGCGTCGCGCCCCGCGTCGGCGGCGGCGTGCGCGATCCGCGCCTGCACGGCACGCAAACGCTCGCATGGCGTGCCGGCAAAAGGATGCGGGGCGGACTCAAGTTTGGGGAAATTCGGGCCGTTATCCATTGCGTTCATTATTGAACAGAAACTCAACAAGTTGAATTGTTGTTCAATAACAGCCTGGGGTTAATTGCTATTGATCCGAAACGCAGCGCGCGGTTTGGACCCTTTTCGTTAAGCCACCCGCCCCGGCTGTTTCATTTGTTTTGTTTCGGATCAATATTTAGCCAAAACCCCCATCCATTACAGAACGAGGCGCGCGTGGATATTTCCGAACTGCTGGCTTTTGCCGTCAAAAATAAGGCGTCCGACCTGCACCTGTCGGCCAGCCTGCCGCCGATGATCCGGGTCAACGGCGACATCCGCCGCATCAACCTGCCGCCGATGGAGCACAAGGACGTGCACCGCATGGTGTACGACATCATGAACGACAGCCAGCGCAAGGTGTACGAGGAAACGCTCGAACTCGACTTCTCGTTCGAAATCCCCTCGCTGGCGCGCTTCCGCGTCAACGCCTTCAACCAGCAATACGGCGCCGGCGCGGTGTTCCGCACGATTCCATCGAAGGTGCTGTCGCTGGAAGAGCTCAACTGCCCGCCCATCTTCAAGGAAATCTCCGATCAGCCGCGCGGCATCGTGCTGGTGACCGGACCGACCGGCTCGGGCAAGTCGACCACGCTGGCGGCGATGATGGACTACGTCAACGAAAACCAGTACGCCCACATTCTGACGGTCGAAGATCCGATCGAATTCGTGCACCAAAGCAAGAAGTGCCTGATCAACCAGCGCGAGGTCGGCCCGCACACGCTGTCGTTCTCCAACGCCCTGCGCTCGGCGCTGCGGGAAGACCCCGACGTCATCCTGGTCGGCGAATTGCGCGACCTCGAAACCATTCGTCTCGCGCTCACCGCCGCCGAAACCGGCCACCTGGTGTTCGGCACCCTGCACACCTCGTCCGCCGCCAAGACCATCGACCGCGTGGTCGACGTGTTCCCGGCAGCGGAAAAGGAAATGGTGCGCTCGATGCTGTCCGAATCGCTGCGCGCCGTCATCTCGCAGACGCTGCTGAAAACCAAGGACGGCACGGGCCGCGTCGCCGCGCATGAAATCATGATCGGCACCCCGGCCATCCGCAACCTGATCCGCGAAGGCAAGGTGGCGCAGATGTATTCGTCGATCCAGACGGGCGGCAACATCGGCATGCAGACGCTCGACCAGTGCCTGCAGGATCTGGTGAAACGCAACATGGTGGCCTCGGGCGTGGCGCGCAAGATGGCGCAGAACAAAGACGCATTTCTGGGTTGAGGATTGAACGATGAACGCTGAAAAAACCGTCCATGATTTGCTGCGTCTGATGCTGACGAAAAATGCCTCCGACCTGTTCCTGACCGCCGGGTTTCCACCCGCCATCAAGGTGGACGGCAAGATCACCCCTGTGTCGAACCAGACGCTGACGCCCGCGCACACCAGCGAACTGGCCCGCTCGATCATGAACGAGCGGCAGTGGAAGGACTTCGAGGCGACCAACGAATCCAATTTCGCGATCAGCCCGCCCGAGATCGGCCGTTTCCGCGTCAACGTGTTCGTGCAGCAGGGACGCGTCGGCGTGGTGATGCGGACCATCGTCACCAAGATTCCGAAAATGGAGGACTTGAACCTGCCGCCGATCCTGCGTGACGTCGCCATGATCAAGCGCGGCCTGGTGATTTTCGTCGGCGGCACCGGCACCGGCAAATCGACCTCGCTGGCCGCGCTGGTAGGCTTCCGCAACGAAAACGCCTGCGACCACATCATCACGGTCGAGGATCCGATCGAATACGTGCACGAGCACCGGAAATCGATCATCACCCAGCGCGAGGTCGGCATCGACACCGACAGCTGGTTCTCCGCGCTGAAGAACACCCTGCGGCAGGCGCCCGACGTCATCCTGATCGGCGAGATCCGCGACCGCGAAACCATGGAATACGCGATCGCCTTTGCCGAAACCGGCCACCTCTGCCTGTCGACCCTGCACGCCAACAGCACCAACCAGGCACTCGACCGCATCATCAACTTCTTCCCCGAGGAAAAGCGCGACCAGCTGCTGATGGACTTGTCGCTGAACCTGAAGTCGTTCATCTCGCAGCGCCTGATCCCGCGCAAGGGCAGCACCGGCCGCGTCGCCGCGGTCGAGATCCTGCTCAACTCGCCGCTGATCTCCGACCTGATCTTCAAGGGTCACGTCCATGAGATCAAGGAAATCATGGCGAAATCGCGCGAGATGGGCATGCAGACCTTCGACCAGGCACTGTTCGACCTGTACGAGGCCGGGATGATTTCCTACGAGGATGCGCTGCGCAACGCCGACAGCCTCAACGACCTGCGCCTGCAGATCAAGCTGCACGGCCAGGAAGCCAAAGGCCGCGACATGTTGGCGGGGCTGGACCACCTCGACCTCGTTTGACCCCGACTACTCCGGGTTGATCACCACCCTCACCTCAAGCCCCTGATTGCCCGGCAGCGTCTTGATCGCCTCGGCCGCAGCTTTCAGGGCGGCCTCCTCGTCGCCATATTCCACCCCCAGATGATCCTCGTCCGGCATCGGCGCGCCCAGCGACAGCGGGATGATCGATGGTTTACCGCTGCCGTGTTCGCCAAAATCGGCAACCAGATAGTAGCTACGAACCACCTCGGCACCGTCGTTGAGGGTGCCGGTGAGTCGGATCGATGCGGTCATCATGCCGGGGCACTCGTCAACAGGATGGAAGCGCGACGCACGCTGACGAACGGGTTCCGCTCAAACCGCAGCGTCGGGCGTTTATCATCTATAACGACCTGCGCCTGAAGATCAAGCTGCACGATCAGAAAACCAAAGAACGCTAATATCCGGGCTGGATCAGCTCGATATTGTGTAAATTTATCCTTGTGTGGCCACGCCCATAAAACAAAAGCCATTACACATCCAGTCCCGCACCATGGACTCGCAGCCATTCCTTGCGCTCGCCATAAGCGGGCATCACCTTGTCCACCTCATTCCAGAAGGCATCGGTGTGATCGAGATGGTGGAAGTGGCAAAGCTCATGCACCACGATGTAATCGATGATGGTTTGCGGCGCCATCATGCATTTCCAGTGAAAGGCCAGGTTGCCATTCGGCGAACATGAAGCCCAGCGGTTGCCGAGTTCGCGGATTGCCACATCGCGCGGTGTGACGCCGGCCTTGGGCGCGTAGTACTCGACGCGCTGCCGGATACGCTCGCTACCGCGCGCGATGTAGTAATCACGAAATGCTGCTTTTGCTGCCTCAATCTCACCCTGATCCACCAAGTCACGCCGCATACAGAAACGTCCGTTCTTGAGCAGCACGGGTTCGTCCTGGTCTGCCACAAGCAGCAAGCGGTAAGACCTGCCCAAATACAGAAAGCCTTCGCCGTTGCGATACTCGCGCAGCACCCGGGTGGCATTCAGGTCGCGCCATTCGGCCAGGTTCTTGTATATCCAATAGCGCTTGGCCTCGATCAGGTCCTCGATACGCTCGTCCGGAATGGATTTGGGCGCGCGGACAAGCACCCGGCCGTCGCGCTCGATAACGATATCTGCCGTAGTGCGCTGGCTGCGCAACACCTCGTAGGCAATATCCTTGATTCGCGAGCCGCTCATTTGGTCAGCTCCTCGTGGCGTTTCTCGGCCAGCTTCACGATCTCCACGGCAACCCGTTCGTGTTTGTCGGTGAGTTGCGGGATGTTGGCGAGCAGGATTTCCGTGTCGATGTCGCCGCGCAGCTTCTTCACCTCGATGGGTTTTTTCCAGAAGTCGATGATGTCGATGGTGGCTTGCAAGTGCTCCACGATGCGCGCCATGAGCTTCTTCAACGGCACCACGGAATCACCCAGCGCTTCGCCCCCGTCAAAGGCAAGCTGCACAACATAATCGTAAAAGGTGGTCGCTTCTTTGTTCAGGCCTTCGATCGCGTCCGTGCGGCCTGTCATCGCCTCGTTCCGAATCTGCTCGTAACCCTCGGCCAGCGCCAGCCAGTTGTTCTGATGTTCCTGGATCAGCTTCTCCAGCTTTTCGCTCAGTCGCTTGTAGAAAGCGGGATCCTCGTCGAAATGTACCGTGCAGTGCTTGCGGATGGCGTGCTCCATCTCACTGGCCTTTGCCTCCGGGTCGCCCTGGGCGTGCTTCTGCACATTGGCGATGAAGTCGTCCGCCAGCAGTTCGATGGGCGGAATCCTGGGATTGATCCCCAAATCGATCAGGTGCTCGTTGATCAGCGCCCTCACCTTCTCGCCTGCATCCGCGATGTCCAGTGTTTCGTCCTTGTAGCGCTCCTTGGTCATGCGCAGCAGATAGCCAAAACGCCGCGCCGGGCCACGATACCGATGCCCGGCCTGATTGGGCAGGATCAGGTTCAGGCTTTGCAGGAACGTCTTCAGATACGCATCGAAGTCTGCCCGCAGCTTGATGTCCTTCAACACCCCCACCGCCGCATGCACCACGGCCACTTCCGCCTCGGGCGTGGGCAGCTGGTCCTTGACGAAGGCATCGATCCCGCCCACCCCGGCAGCGCGGAAATGCTGCAACAGTCGCTCATAGCGTTCTTCCAGGATCGGCAGTTCGGTCAGCAGGTTCTTCAAACCCTGCTGGATATCCTGCGCGTCCTCCTGCGAATAAATCGCCAGCGCCTGCGCCAGATGGTTCGCCAGGCCGATGTAATCCACGACAAAACCGCGGTGCTTGTTCTTCGTCACCCGGTTCACCCGCGCGATCGCCTGCAGCAGGTTGTGTTCCCTGAGCCGTTTGTCGATGTACATCACCTGCTCCACCGGCGCGTCGAAGCCGGTCAGCAGCATGTCGCACACGATCAGGAAGGCGATGCCGGTGAGGTCCTTGTCCGGGTCGTCGAAGTCGAAAGGCTTGCAGAAGTTCTCCACCGCGTTCCAGCGCTTGGCTTCCTTGCGCGCCTTGGTGATGACCGCCAGCTCGTTGGTGGCGTCGGAAGACACGACCACCACCGCCTTCAGGAAGGCAATGCGGCGAATCAGCTCGGCATCCGGCTTCGGCTTGAGCTTCTCGCGCTCCAGCCGCTCGGCCAGCGCCACCCGGATCGACTTCTGGTAACGGACTGCCGCCAGCTTGGAATGGCACACCACCTGCGCCTTGAAGCCATCCGGCAGGATGTTGTCGATGTAATGGTTCACCAGATCGCGGGCAATCGCCTCGATGCGCTTTTCCGCTTCGAGGATGTCGCCGCTCGCGCCGTACTTCTTCTTGATGGCGAGCAACTCCGCCTCGCTGCGCGTCTTGAACAGGTCTTCGAATTGGGTGTCGAAGCCGTGCTTGTCCTTCAGCGCCGTGTCCGCCGTGCGCCCTTCGTACAGGATTTGCAGGGTCGCGCCGTCGTGCACCGCGTCCATCAGCTTGTAGGTGTCGATGTATTCGCCAAAGCGCTTCACCGTGCGCCGGTTGCCGTGCGCCTCGGTGATCAGCGGCGTGCCGGTAAAGGCAATGCGCGTCGCATTGGGAAACGCCTCGAAGATGTTGTCGCCGAAATCCGAGCTTTGCGTGCGGTGCGCCTCGTCGATCATAAGCAGGATGCGGTCGGACGGATTCACCACGCCGAAGGTCTGGCCGGACGGCACCGCCCCGTAGCTCGCCAGCGCTTCCGCCACCTTCAGCGGCAGCGCCTCGGCGCGTTCCATGAACTTGTGCACCATCACCATGTTGATGTCGGAAGCGTCGGTGGCAAGGTGCTCGCGCAACGTCGCCGTGCTGTCGATCACGTTCACCTTGCCGCCGATCAGCCTGGCCGTGGCGGCAAGCTGCTCTTCCAGGTCCACCCGGTCGTTGACCAGCAAAATCTTGAAATCCGCCAGATCGCTCGACGCACGCAGCATGCGCGCCACGAACACCATGGTCAGCGACTTGCCCGAGCCCTGGGTATGCCACACCACGCCGGAACGTTCTTCCATGGTCTTGCCCGTGCGCAGGCGCTCCACGATGCGATGGGCAGCACGGTATTGCTGGTAACGGCACACCACCTTCACCCGCTTGCCCGAATCGGTGTCCATGAACACCGTGCAGGTACGCAGCACGTCCAGCAAAGTCGCGGGCGCGAGCAGGCCCTGGATCATCCGTTCCTGTTCGCGTTCCACGCCCAGCGGCGGCGTGTAGGCCCGGTTGCGCTCCGGCCAGATGTCCTTCCAGGCGTAAAAATGCTCGTAGCCCGACGTCACACTGCCGTAGGTGGCCTTCTCGCCGCAGGTGGAAATCAGAAGCAGGTTGGTGTGAAACAGGCGCGGCTCGCCTTCGCGCAGCCCGGCGGCAGCCGTGTCGGTGCGCCCGTTGCGGTAGCGCAGCAATTGCTCGAACGCCGCGTGCATCGGGTTGGCCGTATTCGCATCGCCGATCTTCGCTTCCACCACCACCAGCGGAATGCCGTTCACGAACAGCACGATGTCCGGGATGATGCACTGCTTCACGCAGCCCGGCGTGTCGATGCGGAACTGGTTGATGGCGTGAAAAACGTTGCGCTCCGGGTGGGCGAAGTCGATCAACTGCACCACCGGGTCGCTCTCGCCCGTCACCACGTTGCGGTCCACCTGCGCCTTGAGGAACAGCGCCTGCACCGCCTCGTTGGCTTCCAGCAGCGTGCGGTTCGGCTGGCGCAGTATCTGGTCGCGCAAGTCGTCGAGCTGGCGGTCGGTCAGCCAGGCCGTGCCGTCGGCGGTGCGGTTGATCGCGCGCACCGCCTCGCGGAACACTTCGGGCAGCAGCCACGCGCGGAAACTCCCGCGCAAGCTCGCCGCGGGGTCGCTGGGGATGAATCCCTGGCCCTGGTCGACCACCGACCAGCCCAACGCCGCAAGCTGGTCGAGGAAAGGCTTTTCGACGTGGTGGTATTCAGACATCGGCGCCATCCTGGCTGCCGGCATACTGTTCGAGCACCGCCCTTCCTGCTGCGGTAAGTCGGTACTTCTGCTTGCTGCTTTTGGGTTTGTCCGGGATGGTCATTTCGACCAGGCCGGCAGCCAGCGCGGATTGCAGGTAATCCTTGGCAAAGTGCATCCGATCCTTAAGCCCCAAGCCATCCATAATTTCCCCCCTTGTCAGCTCACCACGGATGGCGGTAAGCAACTTGTGGACTTGCGGGGTGACTTGCGGGGTGACTTGCGGGGTGACTTGATCCCGACTTGGTCCTGACTGGGCCCCCGACTGGGCCCCCACTTTTGTTGTCTGGATTATCGCCCGTGCATGGACAGGCAAGCGGATCAAAAAAGAGGTGCGGTCGTCGTCGCTCTCGAATTCGGGCGTGGGCGAGCCATTCTCCTTCATGACCTTCAAAATCTTGGGAATGCCCGTCGAGCGCCCCTCGGTAAGATCAAGCTCCTTGAGAAATTCGCCGATGCGGCGGTTGCGGTAACGGCGGCTGACCGCCTTGCCGGCCCGCAGGTCTTCCATCCGAATCGAGCGATCCGGGCCGGGAAAACTCAGCACCACCAGATCGTCCGGGCTGATCCGGACTTCGATTGGCTCCCGCTCCTGGTAGGAACGGTGGTACACAGCATTGACCACCGCCTCTTCAATCGCCGCGTAAGGAAAATTCCAGAAGCGTTCGGCCTCAGCCCGATCCGGGTGCTTGACGACGGTCTCTTTAAGGTAATTGCGCTGGATGAAGTCGAGCGCCTCGCGGGTCATGCGGGCGAGCGGCCCCTGGAAGATTTTTTCTTCAAAACGATCGCCCCCCGCGCCTTCCGGAAACCACACCACATCAATCTGGGTGGCGGGAAAAAACCGGTGCGGCGCTTCATTGAAGAACAGCAAACCGACATTCTTCGGAAATGGCGCTTCCGATGGACCGCCCACGATATTCATCTGCCGTCCAAGTGCGTCCATCGGAAGATTGCCGACGTCCTGCGCCAGATCGCTGCCCACCTCGCGCAGAAAATCCTCTATCAAACGGGGAGAAAGATCGTCCAGCGAGGCGGATTGATTGTAGCGGTCGTCGAAAGGCACGGTTGCCGCCAAACCGAGCAACTCGCGCTCATCCTCACCTTTGGCCCTGACAGTGCTCGATTGCTTTCGAATGTAATAAGCCCATTCCCTGGCGTCTTTCGCAAGGCTGACCTTCGCCCTGTAAGGCCGAGTCTCGCCACCGGGCACCCAGAGAATCAGCACCGACTTCCCCTCCACCTCATACGCAGTTGAAAGCGGGTGATAGTTGGGCTGCAAGGCATGATGGCTCAGGCCAAGAATCTCCTTCTGAATCGTATCCAGGCTGTCGGGGTCGATCCCCTTGGGCGGCAACACCGGCCGACCGTTCCGCTCTTCCACGCCAATGACAATGTAGCCGCCGCCGAGATTGTAAAAATCATTGGCAAAGGCACACAGCGTATGCAGCACACTCTCTGGATTCCAGCCCGCCTTGTATTCGATGCGCTCGCCTTCCACCGTGCGCTGGCGCAGCAAGTCAGCCAGGTTGATCGGCAGCTTGCTAGTCATGGGGAGATTCCGACGCCGGCTCCAGCGTCTTGGTCACGATGCCGCGCAACTCCTCAAAAATCGGCGCCGCCGGGTTGGCCTGGTAATGCTTCTGGCTGCCGAGTCGCGTCACCGTCACCAGCCCACTCTCCACCAGCCGCTTCACCTCGCGCTGCACCGCGCCCGACCCGGCACCGACCAGGCCGATCAGTTCGTTGGTGAAGAAACTGCGCCCAGGCTGGCCAAACAGCAATGCCAGCACACGCTGCTGCGTCGCCGAAAACAATGCATCGGCGATCCCCGTGCGCGCCGGAGCGGATGCGCGCGTCGCGGCGGCATCCGGCTTGCGTGGCTTGGCTGTGTTCCTCATACCCATTTCGGGCATGTTAATACCCTTTTTGGGCATGTTAATACCCTTTTTGGGCATAAAGCAAGTTCGTCAGCAACGTGTGTGTTGTGGCTGAGTTCGTTATGCGGTCTTTGGCTACGCAGAATCTGGTAACTGCTCTTGCAACCACGCGGGAGACTGGTTAATTACATAGCGGGGTCGCCCGTTGCCAACACGAGTCGTCAGAACCTCAATACGAGCGAGTGTGTACAAGTGCTGGTTGAGCGTATCGACGTCACTAATGCCGGGGCCAATTTTGCCCGTAATCACCTCTTCGGAGTCGGCCACCCTGAATTCGAAAGTGCGACGTTTAGGCAATACCCCTTGAAACTCGCCGGCATAAGATTGCGATTCCTCATGCAAATTGTCCTGACCGAGCCGCTCCCAGCTGCGGCGAACCTCTCCGACATCGCGAAAACTGAATCTCCTGTCATCAAGCTCCACCGTGCACACCGCTTCATTTGTGCTCAGGTTGTCGAGAAAAGCGCGGACTGCGGCCACCACGCGAGGGTCGGTTCCCGTTGCCGCGTCGGCCAGTTCATCATCGCTGCCTACGCTCCCCTGGAGCAATCCCAGGGTCTGTGCGAGGGCAAGCGAAAGCGCCGTCTCATTTTCTAACAAAAGGCGTCCATCCAGGTGTTCTTCCAATTCAAAACCGAACGATCCTACTGCGGTGCTGGTGATGAGCAACTGATTCTGCTCTCGATTCGGAATGGGACCGCTTGACGCCAGGGGTCCGCTGAGAGCAGCCGCCATCATCGAGACCGCATCGGTAAAAGCTTTGGTCGCGGTCATGCCAAATTCCGCGAAAATTCCATGACTCCCGACAACCGGCCTACCGCGAAAGGTCAAGCGTGCCCGAGCGGGCACACGCGTATCGGCCTCGACCGTGGCAATGCGCTGCTCCACGCTTTTCAGACGAGAAAGAAAACTGCTCCGATCAAGCACGTCCTCATCCGGAATATCCGCGAGAATGCGCTGAAGCGTGCTGCGCTCGGCTAGAAGGTGGTCATGTTCTTCACGGCTCATGGCTGTCCTCCTGCGGTTTGTATGGTGCCCAGATGTTACGTTGCAGATCTACCGGTTGCGGCAGAATTACCGTTGATCTATTCCCTGCAGTTTGCAAAGTGCCAAGAAGGCTCGTTGCAGTGGCATCTTCCGATGGAGAAAGATCAATCTGAACATAGCCTTTCCACATCTGATTTCTACGGTGCGACCACACGCTGTACCAGTAGGCACTATGCGCCACCAGTTTTTCGGCACGCCCGCCGAGGCAAACCAGGTATGCGTCCACGAAAAAATTCTGTTTCGATATCTGCGAGTCGAACACGGTCGGAGCGCCGCTAGCCAGGCTGGCCTGCGTTTGTCCGGTCGGGAGATGAAAAAACGTCACCACATCAATGTCGTTTGGGGGGCGTACATCGAGAACCTCAATGTGCTCCAGAAAGCTCCCATCCAGCCACTGAAACCCTGTGTCACCCCCAACCCGTGCAAAGCAGCCCGGTAGCGCAGTAATCCATCCAGTATCCTGCACCGCTCTGCGGATACACCGAAGCGCATGATCAAATCGTTCAGTGTGACCACATACGGTGAGCGGTTCGCCGAGGTCGGACTCGCAACATCCACGGGGGGAATCACGCCCTGAGCGTTCCATTGAGGAATGGGGACAGTAGTCATGGCGCAAATTATGGCCTATTGAATTGAACGGCTGAAACAAAACTCGCGTGAACTGGATCAAGCCGACGTATGTCATATCGGTCATGACATGCTGCTCTTGGCGTCTTCGACGACTTGCACCCGCACGCTGCCGGTCAGGAGGTCGTACATGAGGCCGTTTTTTTGTTTGATAAGGCTGTCCAGGTATGACATTTCGGCCTGCCGCTTGCCATCAAGAGCCTCAACTCGGTCAAGGATCCGAGTCTGCTCATCTGGTTGAGGCCAAGCAAAAAGTAGGCGGTTCAGTATTTGGCTATTTGCTACGTCTCGCCCACCTGCATTCACTGTTGCTCTAATCTGCGCCCTTACTCGCGAATCATGGGCGAGTTGAGACTGTAAATAAGCGGCGCGCACCTTGGTTTGATCCAAGCTTATACGCATTAGGTTCGATGACATGATCCAACCTTTGTGCTGCTCCAAGATGACCGCAGATCGCCCAACATCCGCGACCCTTGAAAAAACAACATCACCCACTTCGAGTTGATATTCGAGCAATCTCTGGGCTGTTGCATTACCTACAAACAAAAGTTCAGACTGAATGAATTCGCCCTCGCCAAGAGCCCCAATCGTTATTACTGGGTGGCCTTGCTCGACCCAATGCTCAATTTTTAGAGAGGAGCCAAACGGGCCTGTTTTCAGATGCGGCCTTCCGGATCGCCCTCGCTCCGACAATGTCGCTGTTTCCCACTCCTTCGAAATCCACCCCAGCGGGGATTCTTTGTAGA
>JBAQND010000193.1:0-5533 GCA_049303455.1 Thiobacillus sp. | reverse complement strand
CGCGACTTCACGCACCAGAATCGGCTGCATCAGGCCCTGCGCGCGAATGGAATCGGCCAGCTCCTGCAGCGACTCACTGTCCATCTGGGTGCGCGGCTGGTATTTGCCGGGCGCCAGTTGCGTCACGCTCATCATGCGCAGGTCGCCCTGCGGCGGGGCCGCGCTGTCTTCGCCGCCCAGTAGCGCGTCGAGTCCGCGTCCGAGTCCCTTGAGTTTGGCCATTATGCTGTCTCCCCTGCTGTGATGCCGGCACGCCTGAGCGTTTCCTCGGCCAGTTCCATATACGCTTTCGCGCCCTTGCACTGGCGGTCGTAGGCCAGCACCGGCAGCCCGTGGCTGGGCGCCTCGGCCAGCCGGACGTTGCGCGGGATCACGGTGTCGTACACCTTGTCGCCGAAATGCTGCTTGATCTGGTCCGACACCTGCTGCGCCAGCGTGCTGCGCGGGTCGAACATCACCCGCAGCAGGCCTTCGATCCGGATGCCGGGATTGAGTCGCTGCTTGACCTTCTTGATGGTGGCGACCAGGTCGGTGAGGCCCTCCAGCGCGTAGTACTCGCACTGCATCGGGATCAGCACCGCCTCCGCCGCGGCAAAGGCGTTGACGGTCAGCAGATTGAGCGTCGGCGGGCAGTCCATCAGGATGAAATCGTAGTCGTCGGCCACCTGGGCCAGCGCCGCCTTCAGCCGCAGGTCGCGCTGCTCCAGGTTCACCAGGTCGATTTCCGCGCCCGCGAGTTCGCGATTGGCCGGAATGACGTCGAAATGGCCCGGCTCGGAGCGCATCCGCGCCTCGCGCACGCTCACCAGGTTGAGCAGGATCTGGTACACGGTCGGCAGCGCGATGCGCTTTTCGATGCCCGCGCCCATGGTCGCGTTGCCCTGCGGATCGAGGTCGGCCAGCAGCACGCGCTGGCCGAGTTCGGCCAGGCACGCGGCCAGATTCACCGCCGTCGTCGTTTTGCCGACGCCGCCCTTCTGATTCGCAATTGCCAGAATTCGGCTCATTCAACAGGCTCCAGAACAATCAAATGGCGGCTCGCCCCCAGGCCCGGGACAACAAGCGCGTTGTTAGCACTCACTCTCACCCAATCCGGCATGCTGGCGATCTCTTCGTGCGGCATCAAACCCTTCATCGCGAGCCAGCGGCCGGCCGGCTCAAGCAGATGGCGGGTCAGCGTGACGAATTCCTTAAGGTCGGAAAACGCGCGCGACGTGATGACATCGAAACGCGTCCCGGGCCGGAAATCCTCCACCCGCCCGGTGACCACCCTGACATTGTTCAGCCCCAGCTCGGCCTTGGCCTGCAACAGAAAGGCGGTCTTCTTGGCGACGCTGTCGATCAGCGTCACCTGCAACTCCGGCCGCGCGATCGCCAGCGGAATGCCCGGCAGGCCGCCGCCACTGCCGACGTCGAGCACACGAATCGAATCAGAACCGCCAGCCTGAAAGAAGGGAACCGCCGCCAGCGAATCCAGCAGGTGGTGGCTAACCATGCGCTCGGCACCGCGCACCGCGGTCAGGTTGTGGACACGGTTCCACTTCTCCAGCAGCGCCAGATAGGCCAGCAGCTGTGCCTCGGCGCCGTCTGGCAAGCTGAGGCCCAAGGCGGCGATGCCCGCCTTCAGTTGTTGTTCGACCGTCATGCCCTTTGCTTGTGTTCGTCCGGCTTCAGGCGGGGTTTGTCTGGCGCAAAGCCGCGCTTGGCATACACCAGCAGCACCGAAATGGCCGCCGGCGTGATCCCTTGCAGCCGCGCCGCCTGCCCCAGCGTTTCGGGACGCGCCTTCTGCAGCCGCTGGCGCACTTCCATCGACAGCCCGGTGAGCAGGCTGTAATCGAGGTCGAGCGGCAGCCGCAGGGCTTCCTGCCCGCGCTGCTTTTCGACCTCGTCATTTTGGCGGTCGATGTAGCCCTGGTATTTGGCGGCGATTTCGACCTGCTCGGTCACGCGCGGGTCGGCCTCCCCCGCCCCGCCGCCGGGCAGGGCGAGCACCTGCGCATAGCTCAGGTCGGGCCGGCGCAGCAACTCGAACAGACTATATTCATGGTCGATCGGCTGGCCGATGAGCCGGCTGGCCGCCTCTGCCGGCAGGAGCGTGGGGTTGACCCAGCTGGCCTTGAGGCGCTCGGTCTCGCGCGCGACCGCATCGCGTTTGCGGCTGAAGGCGTCCCAGCGTGCGTCGTCGACCAGACCGAGGGTACGCCCGGTTTCGGTCAACCGCATGTCGGCATTGTCCTCGCGCAGCTGCAGGCGGTATTCGGCGCGGCTGGTGAACATGCGATAGGGCTCGGAAACGCCGCGCGTGATGAGGTCGTCGACCAGCACGCCGAGATAGGCCTCATGGCGCCCCGGATGCCACGCGTCCTTGTCCAGCACCTGCAAACCGGCATTGGTGCCCGCCAGCAAGCCCTGCGCCGCGGCCTCTTCATAACCGGTAGTGCCGTTGATCTGTCCGGCGAAAAACAGTCCGGCGATCGACTTGGTCTCGAGCGAGGCCTTGAGATTGCGCGGGTCGTAGTAGTCGTATTCGATGGCGTAGCCGGGGCGCAGGATATGCGCCCGCGCCAGTCCGGGGATCGAACGCACGATCGCCAGCTGCACGTCGAACGGCAGCGAGGTCGAAATACCGTTGGGATAGACCTCGTGGGTGGCCAGCCCCTCGGGTTCGAGGAAAATCTGGTGGCTGGTCTTATCGGCAAAGCGGGTGATCTTGTCCTCGATCGATGGACAATAGCGCGGCCCCACCCCTTCGATGACGCCGGTGTACATCGGCGAGCGGTCGAGGCCGCCGCGGATGATTTCGTGCGTCTCCGCCGTGGTGTGGGTGATCCAGCACGGGCGCTGGGCGGGATGTCGCGCCGCGTCGCCCATGAAGGAAAACGCCGGCGCCGGGTCGTCGCCCGGCTGCGCCTGGGTCTGGCTGAAGTCGATGGTGCGACCGTCGATGCGCGGCGGGGTGCCGGTTTTCAGGCGTCCGACCGGCAAGTCCAGCTCGCGCAGGCGCGCGGCCAGCGACACCGAAGGCGGGTCGCCCATGCGCCCGGCCTGGAAATTCTCCAGCCCGACGTGCACCAGGCCGCCGAGGAAGGTGCCGGCGGTCAGCACCACCGCGCGGCCGCTGAAGACAATGCCGAGCTGGGTCTTCACGCCGGCGACGCGGTCACCGTCGAGCAGCAGATCGTCGACCGCCTGCTGGAACAGCGTGAGATTGGGCTGGTTTTCCAGACGCTGGCGGATCGCCGCCTTGTACAGCACGCGATCGGCCTGCGCCCGGGTGGCGCGCACCGCCGGCCCCTTGGACGAATTGAGCGTGCGGAACTGGATCCCTGCCTCGTCGGTGGCCAGCGCCATCGCGCCGCCCAGCGCGTCGACCTCCTTGACCAGATGCCCCTTGCCGATGCCACCGATCGACGGGTTGCACGACATGGCGCCCAGGGTTTCGATGTTGTGCGACAGCAGCAGCGTCTTCACGCCCAGGCGCGCGGCAGCCAGCGCGGCTTCGGTGCCGGCGTGACCGCCGCCGATGACAATGACATCGAAGGACTCTGGGAAATTCATGGGCGCATTTTACCCGCTGCCGGCTTGCGTTTCACGTGAAACATCCGCGCTAACCGGCCTGTTTCGCCTCCAGCGCTTCCCAGCGCCCCAGCCCGTCGAGCAATTCGGCCTCGATGGCCTCCGTGCGCGCATGCAGCGCTGCCGCCTCCTGCGGCCGGTCCTGATACAGCGCGGGGTCGGCCAGCCGGGCCGCAAGCGTCTCCTGCTCGGCTTCCAGCGCCTGGATCTGCACCGGCAAGGCCTCGAGCTCGCGCGCCTCCTTGTAGCTGAGGCTGGATTTGGCGGCAGGCTTGGGCGACGCGGTGGTCGACGGGGCCTTGGCGCCGGCGGGCTGCTGGGCGGCCTTGGCCTGCTGCGCTTTCCAGGCCTGCCAGTCGGCATAGCCACCGACGATTTCGGTCAGCTTGCCGTCGCCCTCGAACACGACGGACTGGGTGACGACGTTGTCGAGGAAGGTGCGGTCGTGCGAGACGATGAGCACGGTGCCGCTGTACTCCTGCAGCAGTTGCTCGAGCAGCTCCAGGGTATCGATGTCGAGGTCGTTGGTCGGCTCGTCCAGCACCAGCAGGTTGGCCGGGCGGGCGAACAGGCGCGCCAGCAGCAGCCGGTTACGCTCGCCGCCGGAGAGCGCCGACACCTTGGCGCGCGCCCGCTCGGCGGGGAACAGAAAGTCTTCCAGATAGCTGATGACATGCTTTTTCTGCCCACCGATTTCGACAAAATCAGAGCCGGGCGAAATCGTGTCGATCAGCGTCGCATCGTCGTTCAGCTGGTTGCGGAACTGGTCGAAGTACGCCACTTCGAGCTTGGTGCCCTGCCGGATCTTGCCGGACTGCGGCTCCAGTTCGCCTAGAATCAGGCGGATCAGCGTGGTCTTGCCTGCGCCGTTCGGGCCGAGCAGGCCCAGCTTGTCGCCGCGCAGCAAGGTGCCGGAAAAGTCGCGGATCAAAATTCTGTCGTCGTAGCCGTAGGTGACGTGCTCGAGCTCGGCCACCACCTTGCCGGATCGGTCGCCCGCGTCGATCTGGAAGCCGACCTGCCCGGCGCGACCCATGCGCGCCTCGCGGGTGAGGCGCAAGGCCTCGAGTCGCCGCACCCGCCCTTCGTCGCGGCAACGCCTGGCCTGCACGCCCTTGCGGATCCAGACCTCCTCCTGCTTCCAGAATTTGTCGAACTTGCGGTTATGCACCGCTTCGATTTCCATCTGCTCGGCTTTTTTGGCCTGATAGGCCGTGAAATTGCCCTGGTATTCACGCAACTGGCCGCGATCGAGTTCGACGATGCGGTTGGCGACGTTGTCCAGAAAGCGCCGGTCGTGGGTGATGAACAGCAGCGCGCCCTTGAAGTCCTTGAGCAGACTCTCCAGCCACTCGATGGCAGAAAAATCGAGATGGTTGGTGGGCTCGTCCAGCAACAGCAATTCGGGGTCGGTCACCAGCGCGCGCGCCAGCGCGACGCGTTTTTTGAGGCCGCCGGACAAGGCCTCGACCGCGCGGTCGGCGTCCAGCCCCAGTCGCTGCAGGGTTTCCTCCACCCGGCTGTTGATCCGCCAGGCATCGGCCAACTCCAGCTCATGCGACAAGCGTTCAAAATCGGCGTACACCGTCTCGTCGCCTTCCGCCATCGCATGCGCCACGGCATGATATTCGGCCAGCAGTTTCTGCGCCTCACCAACGCCCTCGGCCACCGCCTCGAAGACGGTATGCCCGGGCTCAAACTGCGGCTCCTGCGGCACATACGCCAGCTTCAAGGCCGGTTTGCGCCAAATGTCGCCCGCATCCGGCGGGTTGATTCCGGCGATGATTTTCAGCAGGCTGGACTTGCCGGTGCCGTTGCGGCCGATCAGACCGATGCGCTCGCCCGCCTCGACCACCAGCGAGGCGCCGTCGAGCAGCGGCCAGTGGCCATAGGCGAGTTCAAGTCGGTCAAAGGTAAGCAGCGGCATAGTAGATTAGGGGTTAGGGGTTAGGGG
>JBAQND010000192.1:0-8352 GCA_049303455.1 Thiobacillus sp. | reverse complement strand
CGCCGAATTCGCGCCAGCGCCAGCGCCCCGGACGCGGCAACAACGCCATCAATTCGATGGACAGGCGGCCGACGAAGTCGAGCAGGCCGACCACATGACCCCACACGGCGATGCTGCCGCGCCCGGTAAGGGCGAGCACGCCTTCGCTGCGCGGTTCGGGCTGGGCGGCGGTGGCCGCGCTGTGCGGCGCCACCAGCTTGAACATCGCCAGATGCTGCGGCTGAAAACCGCGCAGTTCCGGCATCGGATCGCCGGCCTGCGGGCGCGCGGCGGCGAGCAGCAGCCACGCGCCGTTGGTGTCGAGCTGGGTGACGCCGGCGCCGTCGAGAACGCGCACCGACTTGCCGGCAAGCTTCGGCAGCGCGGACGCGGCATCGGCATGCCAGACGCCGCTGACGATCAGCGCGCCCTGTGCTTCGTCGAAGCGCGCGCGCGCTTCCGTCACGCCAGACCCAAGGGGTTGTTGGGATCGATGCCGGGCATGAAGGGCAGGCCGCGCTCGCGGTGGGTGACCTGATAGACGCAGCCGACCCAGTTGCCGATCACCGCCTCGGCGGTGTCGTGCCAGGTGTTGTCGATCAACGGCAGCAGGAGCGCCTCGGGAAAGGCCAGCGTCTCGCCCGCCTGCGTACGGCTGGTGAACTCGGCCAGCAGGGCCTGCGCCTGGCGGTCGAAGTAGCGCGCCGGGAAGGGCGGCCAATGGGACAGGTTTCCGGCCGCGGCCAGCAGCAGGTCGCGCTTGTATTCCTTCAGCAGCGACACCGTGTCGTATTCGGGATGCCCCTGGAAGAACACCGTGCGCAGGCCGTCGTGGCTCACCGCCAGATGCACGCCGGCTTCCACGCTTTCGACCAGCACCTTGAGCCCGGCCGCCTCGAACTGCGCGTGCGAGACGTCGTTCCAGCGCGAATGCGGCACGTCGAAGCGGGTGTTGACGTCGGCCACCAGCGGATGGTGGCCGTCGGTGACGCGATGCTCGAACACGCCCCAGATTTTCTGCGGCTGCTTCACCCGCGTCTGGCCGTGGCGGAACTGCATCACCGCATGGGTGGCCAGGCAGGAACAGAGGGTCGAGGTGACGTTGTCCCAGGCCCAGTCGATCACCTCGATCAGCGGCTGCCAGAACGGCTCGTCGGCGAGGTTGGCGTGGCTGACGTTGGCGCCGGTGATGATGAGCGCGTCGAGCCCCTTCTCGCGGATGGCGTCGAAGGATTCGTAATACTGCGCGATGTGCGCCTGCGCCGCTTCGCCGCGCGGCAGCGTCGGCAGGGTGAAGGGGTGCATATAGAACTGCGCGATCGGGTTGGACTCGCCGACCAGCCGGTAGAACTGCCGCTCGGTCGCCGCCAGCGCCGCGTCCGGCATCATGTTCAGGAGGCCGACGTGCAGCTCGCGGATTTCCTGCTGCGCCGCGCGCTCGGGCGACAGCACCGTGATGCCGTCGCGGCGCAGGCGGTCGAACGTGGGCAGGGCGTTATGCGCGACCAGCGGCATTCACCCCCCTTGAACCCTGATCCCTGGCTCCTGATTCTTTCCTGGCGATGGCGCTTTCCAATAACGCCAGGAAGTCGCGCTCATCGCGCACCTGCGCCACTTCCTGCGAGGTCACGGTGTAGCCATGCGGTCGGGCGATCGCCTCGTAGCGCGGAATGCGCGAATGGAACAGGTGCGGGAACACCCAGCGGGCGAAATCGTCGGGCTCGACCTGGGCCACGTATTCAAGGCCTTTTTCCCTGAGATACAAGGGCAGGTGCTCGGCGAGGAAGGCCGGGCGCAGATACAGCGGCTTGGGGTCGGACTGCGCACGTTTGATCAGCGTGTCCTCTTCCTCGCGCGTGGTGGTCTGGATGTAGAGGATCAGCGTGTGCTCGGCCAGGAGTTCGACCACCCCGGGCTCGTCCAACTCGCACAGGCTGCCACCGACGTCGTTGACGAAATGCGGGTAGCCGTAGATGTCCTGGCCTTTGCGGATGAAGCCCGGGACGTCGCGCATGGCGGCGATCTCGCCGTCGCGATACGCGGCCTGGCGGCGCGAGAACTCGTCCAGTGGCAGCCCGCCCCACGCCGGCCCGCCGAGCTTGCCAACGAAGGTGAGCACCGGCCCCAGGTCGTGAATCTTGATGTTGTTCTTGATGTCGATCCAGTCGCGCCGCAACAGGTCGCGCAAAAACGGCACCTGCATCGCCTGCTGCTTGATCAGGTCGAGAATCGGCTCGTCGAGGTAACGCGTGCCGATGCGGTAGTCGCCGGAAAAGTGGAACCAGTCGTGGCCGCGCAGCATGGAGGACAGATGCGTCTTGCCGACGCCGGACATGCCGAGCAGGGTGATTCGCTTGGTCGGCCAGGCGCGGAAGGAGTCGGGGGTGAAATGCATGAGGTCGATTTTCGCAGGGTTAGCGCGAAGCCTACCTAAAAGCCGTGCGATTACAAAGGGTGCGTACTCCAACGGCGTACCGGAAGCTGGCTTTCATGATCCGTATTGGTGCAATTCATGAGGTCTCATGCACCAAACCGGTCGGGCGGCGGAATCGTCTCTCTGATCAAAGCGCTGAAGGCTGGCCGAACCATGCGCGTATTTGGTGCGCAAAAAATGCAGTTGCACTACAGCATGTGCCCATGCTGGGTGGGCATCCCATCGACCGCCATGCACAAGATGCGCGAGTAACGCTGTTTGGGTAACGTTTACGTGCGCCGCCAGGTACCAGGCCAAATGGCACAATTGTTGCTTTTATCACAGGGTAAGCGGTTCGCTGATTTTAAGCTTGCCGAAATGCTTCCTTATTTTTGAGCGAACACTCCATGCATCCGCATTTCCCAATTGAAAAACCAACTGACCGTAGCCGTTTCATTCGGGGACTGCGGCTATCCCCCGGCGGGCACACTTCATTCCCGCGGCATGGGCTTCGATGCGGATAGCGATTCAGGCCCAAAAATGAAGCCCCAAACCCTCCTCGATCAAGCCGTAACCGAGTCGAGCCCGCTCGACATCACGCGCCTGCTCACCACCATAACCACCAATCTGGTCGGCATGATCTACCGTTGTCGGGTGGACACGACCTGGACCATGGAATATGTGAGTGACTGTTGCCACCGGCTGACCGGCTATCAACCTGACGAAGTCATGTTCAACAAGCGGATATCCTTCGATCAGATCACACTGCCCGAAGACCGCGAGCGTGTCAGGCGTGACATTCATGCCGCGCTGGAGAAAAACGAAATCTTCGAGGTGGAATACCGCATCCAGCGGGCCGACGGCCGGGTGTGCTGGATGCTGGAACGCGGCGTGGGAATACGCGATGAATACGGCAGGATGGTCTGGATCGAGGGCTACATGCAGGACATCTCCGAGCAAATGTCCGCCAACGAAGCGATGCTTGAGGCGGTCCGGCGCTATAGCAGCATTTTCGAGCACGCCACCGAAGGCATTTTCCAGACTGCGCCGGACGGGCACTATCTCAATGCCAATCCGGCATTGGCCAGCATATACGGCCATGCCTCAGCCGGTGAACTGATCAGGCATCTGCGAGACATCCAGCATCAGCTGTATGTATCACCCACGCGCCGCAGTGAATTCATGGAACGGATGCATGAAAAGGGAGAAGTAATCAATTTCGAATCGCAGGTTTACCGGCTCGACGGCAGCATCATCTGGATTTCCGAAAATGCTCACACTGTAAGAAAACCGGATGGCAGCGTGCTGTTCTTCGAAGGCACGGTGGTGGACATCACCGAGCGCAAACAGCATGAAGCCAAGCTCGAACATCTGGCCAGTCACGACAGCCTGACCGGTCTGCCGAACCGCTCACTTCTTCGCGACCGCATCGACCAGGCCATCGTCAAGGCCAGGCGCGAAGGCAGCAAGGTGGCCGTGGTGTTCGTCGATCTCGACCACTTCAAGTTGATTAACGACAGTCTCGGCCACCATGTGGGAGACCGCCTGCTGCTTGAGGTCGCGGCGCGACTCGTCACCTGCGTGCGCAGTCACGACAGCGTGGCACGCCAGGGCGGTGACGAGTTTGTCCTCGTCCTCACCGAGCAACACGGTGACACTGAAACGCTTGCCATCATCAGCCGGCTGCTGGAAGTCATTTCGCGGCCATGGATGAATGACGGGCAGGAATTTGGCCTGAGCTGCAGCGTCGGCATCAGCTGTTATCCGCAGGACGGCGACGACCCCGACACCTTGCTGCGTTGCGCCGATGCAGCCATGTACAAGGCCAAGGCCTTCGGGCGCAGTACCTATCATTTCTATACGCCCGAACTGAACGATGCCATCAACGAACGCCTGGAACTAGAAAACAGTCTGCGTCACGCGCTGGAACGCGACGAGTTCCGCGTCCATTACCAGCCGCGAATCGACACGTCCAGCGGACGCATCGTGGGCGCCGAGGCCCTGATCCGCTGGGACTGCCCTGGCAAAGGCATCATCCCGCCCGACAGTTTCATTTCGATTGCCGAGGAAACCGGGCTGATCGTCCCCATTGGGCGGTGGATCCTGCAGGAAGCCTGCCGCCAGAACAGTGCCTGGCAACGCGCCGGACTGCCCCCCATCAGCGTCTCGGTCAACCTTTCGCCGATTCAGTTTCGCCATGCCGGGCTAGTCAAATCGGTGGCGATTGCTCTGCAACAGGCGAATCTCGACCCCGCCTACCTGGAACTGGAACTGACCGAATCATTCGTCATGCATGACGCAGAACGCATCAACGTCGCCATGCAGTCTTTGAAGTCACTGGGCGTCGACATCTCGGTAGACGATTTCGGAACCGGCTATTCGAGCCTGAGCTACCTCAAGCGCTTCCCGGTTGACCGCCTCAAGGTGGACAAGAGCTTTGTTCGGGACATCGACACCGACCCCGACGACGCCGCCATCGTGCGCGCCATCATCACGCTCGGCCACGCCCTAGGCCTGAAAGTGGTAGCCGAGGGCGTGGAAACCCAGGCGCATCTGGAATTCCTGCAACAACATCACTGCGACGAACTCCAGGGCTACTACTTCAGCCGGCCGGTACCCGCGATCGAGATGGGTGCCCTTCTGGGCGGGCTGCAGACATGCACGCCCCTGCAGGCCGCAAGCGGATCAGGCATGGGCAATATAGTGCCGATACGGGGAACGGCAAGTTGATATAGCCCGCAAGCCTATCAGTACGGCCGGGCGCCCAACAGGAGGCCCCGCACGCGCGGGGCATTCATTCCGATCCGAGCGCACCTTCAAGCCGCGTCCTCCATCACCGGCTCCGGCATGCACGGCATTTCACCCGCCTTCAAGGTGCTGTAGACGTAATCCAGATTGATGACCTGAATCAGCACCTTGCCCTGATTTGCCCGAATAACCTGGGGTATCAGGGTGCCGCCGTCGTGTCTGGAAAAGGGCGTGGGCGAGATCAGCTCGTCACTGAACTCCGGCACGCCATGCAGTTCGTCGACCAGCAAGCCGATGCTTTGGTCTCCGTGCTGAACCACGATGATCTGGCTACCGCGTGTGATTTCAGTCAATCGTCCCCGGACCATATAGCCCAGATCGAACACCCAGATGATCTTTTTCTCTTCATTGTCGTGTCCATACGCAAGCATGCCGATTCGGCCCTCGAAACCGCCCATGGTCATCGGCAACAGGTTCGATCCCGGCAGGGCTTCCAGCACCTGCCCGGCGGGGATCGCATACAAATTGCCATCGATGAAACAGGTCGCAAACTGCTTGCCACCGCATTCAGCCGAACTGGATTCAAGCGTGGTAGCGGTCTTGTTGCCTGAAGGAACGCGTTCGCGCACTTCGCCAAACGACTCGAACACCACGGCGATGACATCTTCCTGATAGCCATCGCTAACCTTGAACTCGCGATAACCGCTGGTGACGGTGCACCCCATGCTTGCATAGCACCCATCGTGAATCGTGATGGTCGAAGTGCTATAGCCGTTTTTCTGTTTCAGGACCACCGGATCGATGTCGAGCAGGGTTCCAACCGGACGCGACGGGTCGGTGCTGGCTATGATGTGGCCCAGGCGATTGATGAAGAAGGCGGTTGTGCCGGCTTTTCCATTCAGACCGCCGTGCAGCATGGCCGAAAACTCGGGCGCCGCATCAAACACGATGCCTATCCCGCCCACGATGGTCTTGGCGTTGTCCGGGTGACGAATGGCAGCGTGGTAAACGTAGGTTGGCCGCGCGTCATACAAGGGCGAAGGTGCGAACGGCGTGACGTGATAATCCTGCTCGCCTGCCAGCGCCATCGCGGACTGAAGCGTGACAGGGCCGATGTTGGTGCCGACCATGGCCCGGTCTTCGCCTTTCTGCGCCAAAAGCGTGCTGGCGATGATGCGGCCGCTTGTGTCGTACACGAAAATCCGCGTGTAAACGGTATACAGGCTGTTGATGTAGGTCAGAATCGCGGTGATGTCTTTAACCATTGCCTCGGTCTGCACCGGTGCAGCCAGGGCGTTGCGCAGTGCCGGTGTCAGCGCCCACCACCGACAATCGTTGGCGCGCTCGTACAGATTGCGGTCGAGCAGATCGACCAGCAGGTGAGACATGAACTCAGTACCGCGCAAACTGGAACTCAGCACCGTTTCGTACAGGTTGGCGATGGATTGCGAAAACAGCTGGTTGCTCCGGTTACCGGTTTCGCTGATTTGTTCCAGCACCGATTTCAGCTGAACCAAATTGTCTCCCGTTCCGGCGGTCATGACCTGCCCATTCCAGACGACACGCTGAATGGTTTCAGCTGCCTGCATGATCTTGTAGAGCGGGGGTGAAAAAGTTTCGGCATGGGACAACAGTCCCTCGGCAACCGATGGCGCAAGCGGCATCGAGGATCGGTCGCCCTCCTCCATAAAGGCGACCTCGACTGGCACCATGACCTGTCCCTGCCAGCCCGGAGGGCCCATGTAATCCTGATACCCTTCCGCGCCGAAGGTTTGTATCAGGTATTTTCGCCCGCCAAACATGAACAAGCGCATGCTGCCATCAGGGTTGACCGGAACGATCGCCCCGACTGGCACCCATAGCGGATCGGCGCTGGCAATGACGCGGTTTTCGCTGTCGAGCAGGAGCATGTTCGAACGTTCATCCTGATCGCGATGAGACTCGAATATGCCGTGCATTTCCGTTTCAAAATCGAAGCATAGGCAGAGCATGCCGACAACCGCATGGGTTGCCGGATCCAGCATCCGCTGCGAATAGATCAAGGCCTTCTGTTTCCCGGGACGCAGATCGGTCGCCCGGAACGTTTCGACATAGCCGTCCGATTCCAATGTCTGTGCGATAAGCGGCTCGATACTGCCTTCGACTTCGGCATGCTCATCTATCTGCATCAGAACGTTGCCGTCCTTGTCGAGCAACATGATTTCGTCATACACGGAATACTTGCTGCGATAGGCCAGCAGGCGCGTGTGAATGGCTTCAGGATCATTCTGGCGGCCGGACACGAATTCGCACAAATCGCGGTCAGTGGCGAGAAAGCCGACATCGGCGGTGCGTTCATATAAATTGCGCACCACGATATCGATCACGTAGTGTGCCTTGGTGCCGATTTCCATCAGCACATTGGCACACTTTTCGTGCACCAGGCTCGAAACCAGTTCATATTCGAGCTGGTCGAACCCGGCCCGCGTGGCGGCCATGGTTTGCAGAATGGCCTTGGTCTCGGTCAGGTAATTCATCCTGGCCGAGGACTCGATCATGCGCCACATCAGGTTCAGTTCACGTAGGGCTTGTTCGCTGCGGACCACATCACGCATGTAAGGCAGGAAGACATCGTTCTTGTGGGCTGTCGTGTCACGCATGCGGGTCGATCCTTGAGGAAAAATGGATTGTCATGCCTACTCCTAAGCAAGTAGCAGACCAACAATTCGCTTTTCCATGGATGACTTCGGCACCGGCTATTCATCGTTGAGCAACCTGAACCGGGTGCCGCTCAACGAGATCAAGATCGACCGCGCATTCGTCAACGCGCTTTCCCATCACGCCGGCGATCCCGGCGATGTCGCCGATGAAGACCAGCAGCGGCAGGGCCAGCAGCAAGGCCAGGATGCGCGGAATCACCAGCACCGCCAGCGGCGACAGGCCGAGCGTGGTGATGGCATCGATTTCCTTGGTCACCTTCATGGTGCCGAGCTGCGCGGTGATGGCGGCACCGGTGCGCCCGGCCACCAGGACAGCGACGATGAGACGATGATCGGCGAGACCTCGCGCAGGATCGCCAGCAGCAGGCCGTCGACGACGAAGATGTTGGCGCCGTATTGCTGCGCCTGCGAACCGAGCAGGTAGGCGAACACCACGCCCAGCAGGAACAGCATGCCGATCACGATCGGAATCGCGCCGACGAACACCGTGCGCACCTGGGCGCCGAATTCGCG
>JBAQND010000191.1:0-13074 GCA_049303455.1 Thiobacillus sp. | reverse complement strand
CAGGCTTCAAGATGCGCTCGCCAGAATTCCTGCCCATGCCGCTTCGCCATCTGGTGTCCCTCCGAAAAAGGGGCAAGATTGCATGGGTTTAGCGGGAAACTATAGGTGGGACGGCTGGACGCTTACGCTGTTCTCCTCGTGGAGTGAACCAGCTTGGTTTATTGCCGCTGGGCGGCGTTTTGCTGCAGGCGGCGCAGGGTCTGGAATAGCTTGAGGCGTGCCGGATCGATTTCGCCTGCGGCGGCGGCTTCCTGCAGCCGGCAGCCCGGCTCGGTCTCATGCTTGCAGTCGCGGAAGCGGCACTGCCCCAGAAACGGGCGGAACTCGACGAAGCCGTGTGCCAGGGCGTTGGCATCCATGTGCTGCAGGGCGAATTCCTGCAGGCCGGGCGAGTCGATCACCGCCGAGTCGGCATCCAGCTGGTGCAGGCGGGTGTGGGTGGTGGTGTGGCGCCCACTGTCGAGCGCTACGGAATACTCGGCGGTGACCACGCTGGCGTTTGGAAACAACGCGTTGATGAGGGTCGACTTGCCCATTCCGGACTGCCCGATCAAAAGCGTGGTGTGGCCGTGCAGGGCAGGGCGCAGCGGCGCCACATCGGTCAGCGCCGACAGCATGACAAGGGGATAGCCGATGCGGGTGAGCAGGCCCAGGCGTTCAAGCGCGGCCGGCGTTTCCGGCAGGTCGGACTTGTTGAGGATCAGCAGGCTGGCGATGCCCTGGTCCTCGGCGGTGAGGATGCAGCGCTGCACCAGTTCCATCGAAAAGCTCGGCCGCGCCGCCACCACCACGGCAAGCTGGGTGACGTTGGCGGCAATGGCCTTGGATTTGAAGGCGTCAGAGCGGTGGAGCAGGCTGGCGCGCGGCAGTACCGCTTCGATCACCCCCGCGTCGCCGTCGCGCCGGACGGTGACCTGGTCGCCGCACACCACGCGCAGGTGGCGGCCCTTGACCTGACACGGAAGCTCGCCGTCGGCGGTGGCGACGATGAAGCGGCGGCTGAAGGCGGCGACGACCTGCCCGGTCAAGACGGTCACGGAATCAGATGTCAAACAACATGTCGACCTTGGCCGCGCAGATGAAATCGTTCTCGGAAAGTCCGCCGATCGCGTGCGTCCAGTACTCGACCTTGACGGTGTTGTAGCCCACCAGCAGGTAGGGATGATGGTCTTCGCGGTGCGACACCCACATCGCCGCGTTGGTGAAGGCCTGCGTCTGGTAGTGGTCCTTGAACTTGAATTCCTTGACGATCTTTTCGCCTTCGCGCTGCCAGCCGGACAGGCCCTTCAGCAGCGGTCCGAGCTGCGCATCGGTCAGCGGGGCGACGCCGCCCTCGCAGGGTGCGCACTTCTTGCGCACGAGTTCTTCAATGATGTTGGCCATGGCGATTCCTTAGCCTAGCAGCCTGTCGGACTTGAAGGAAACTTGAAGGAAATCGGCTGCAAATTTGCCTGGCCGGTCCATATTTCGCCGCTTTTTTGAGCAATGGAACGACTATTGCCCTGCAAAACCGTCAAAATCTGTCCTCGCCCAGCCAAATTTTCGCTTCGATTCTTCAAGTCCGACAGGCTGCTAGAACTTGTAATACTGCTGATTGAGGTAGGCCGCGACGTGCGCCTCGTCTTCCGGAAACCATCCGGCGCCGGTGTTGGCGTTGCAGGCGGCGACGCGGGCGGCGAGCTGCTGCGCGTTCTGGGTCTTGTGGTCGACGCGGGTATAGATCTCGCTGCCGTCGCCGCCGAACATGCTGGCATGGCAGCTGATGCAGGCCTTGTCGTGCAGGCCCTTGCCGGACTTGGGGTCGCCCTTGACGACGGGCGCGGCGAGGACCGCCGTGGAAAGCATCGTCGCGGCAAATAAAGCGATCAGGATTTTCATGGTGGAACTCCTCTTGGCTATTCCGCATTATCGTCACAGGGTGGCAATTGCGCCAGCGTCGGACGCATGGTGTGCGAAAATGGCGGCCTGTTTTTCGAAGGAACGCTGATATGGCCCTGAACCCCACGCATCTGCTTTGGCTCGACATGGAAATGACCGGCTTGTCGCCCGACACCGACCGCATCATCGAACTCGCCATCGTCGTCACCGATGCCGACCTCAACACCGTGGCCGAAGGCCCGGTGCTGGTGGTCCATCAACCCGATGAGGTGATGAATGCGATGGACAACTGGAACAAGGGCACGCACGCCAAATCGGGGCTGATCGAGCGCGTCAGGGCCTCGCGCCTGAACGAAGCCGAGGCCGAAGCGCAGATGCTGGATTTCGTGAAACAGCACGTGCCCGCCCGGACCTCGCCGATGTGCGGCAATTCGATCTGCCAGGACCGCCGCTTCATGGCGCGCTGCATGCCGCAGCTGGAGGCGTTCTTCCACTACCGCAACCTCGACGTCAGCACCCTGAAGGAACTCGCCAGGCGCTGGCGGCCCGGTCTGTCCGAAGCGTTCAAGAAGTCCAACAAGCACGAGGCGCTGGCCGACATCTACGAATCCATCGACGAGATGAAGTATTACCGCGAGCACTTCATCCGCAGCGCATAAAAAAGCGGCCGGATGGCCGCTTCGGGAAGTGCCCTTCGATGTGGGTCAGAAGAACCAGGTCAGCTGCAGGCTGGCGCGGTCGCCCAGATTGTCGGCAATCAGCTGCGCGTTGTTGCGCTGCGCGCCGGCGGGTATAGCCAGGGGGTTGGACACATCGAGGTCGCGCCACTCGTAGTTCAACGTCAGCCGCGTGTTCTTGTAGAAATACCAGTTCGCAGCCAGCGTGGTGCTGGTGAACTGGCGCTCCAGCGCAGCGGCTTCGGTCATGCGGTTGAACACGTCGTGGCGCAGGTCGACTTCCCAGTCCTTGTGAAAGCGCCAGCCGCCCTCGAGATACCAGCCGTCGGCCTTTTCGTTGACGCCGATTTGTGTGGACTGCCCGGGAAAGGGCGGATTGGGTCCGGCGACGATCATGCCGTCACCACGCAGGAATTCCGCAGTGGCACGCCACGGGCCTTTCTGATAACGCGCACCGATGCCTTCGCGAATGCGGTCGAAGTCCTGCCCGCCAAATTCGCGCTCGCCGTTTTGGTGCCAGATCCAGACCGAGGCATCCTCGCGATTGGGGCCTTTGCTCTTGCCAAACACGTAGGACGTCTGCAGACGGCCGGTGATGTCCTTGTTGCCGTCATCGTCGGAGAACTCCTCGATTTCGTTGCCGTTGGAAACCATCAGCGCATAGGAAAACTCCCACGGACCCTTGTTGAACCCGTCGAAGACCTGCACCCCCCAGTCGCGGAAACCCGAGCCGGCGCTGACGGTGGCGCCGTTCGACGCCCCCGTCAAACTCACGGCGCCCGTCGATTTGACCTGATTTTCGACCAGCAGGTTGGTGGCGGCGTTGCTGAAATAGATGTAGGGATAAGAGGTGTGCACCGCCACCAGGGCTTCCTCGCTGGTGGGGAGCTTGAACAGGCCCGCGCGAATACGCGCACCGGGGATGTAATTGAAGGTGACCGAGGCATCGGTCATCATCAGATCGCGCTGCGAGGTGATCGCATTTTTGCCTGCCTCAGCAAGCAGGAAATAATTGATTTTTCCGGGCAGGATGTTGCCGCGCGCACCCAGGCGGGCGCGGAAGAAATGGAGTTCGTGGTTGGCTTCATTCTCTGGACCCACGCGGTTGGGCATGGTGAACTGGCCATTGAAAGGCGCGGCAGCACCAGCCAGTCCCTGGATTGGGTCGGCATCGATGTAGGTATAACTCGGCTGCAGAAAGCCAAACAGCTTGAAGTAACCGCTGTCAGGGGGCTCGGTGCCCTGTAATTGAAGCCAGTTGGCGGCATGCACGCTCACGGGTAAGGCGGCGATCAGTAGCGCCACAAGTATTTTTTGTTTCATATGTTCTCCTCCCGGGGGTATAAAAATGCCGACCCACTAATCAGGGTCGGCATGATGCAATACAAGAATTTCGATTCAGGGCATACGATTCCACACGCACTCAGCACGTAGTGGATCGGAGTACCCACAAGGGGCATCGCGATCCTTTAGGGCTTCAGGTAGACGTAGCCTTCCTGCGCCTGCAGCTTGCCGATTTCGGCCACGCCGGACGGCACGATGGAGGCTTCCGGCAGCACCGTACCGGGATCAATCTTGCGGCTCTTCAGCGTGTTGTTGCAGACACGGAAATCGACGCCTCTCGCTTTCAAGGCCTGCACGTTCGGCTCATACGGGTTGCCGTTCTTGTCCATCGCGCCGCTGAGCAGGAAATCGATGCCCTTGCCGTGGGTCACCACGACGATCTTGGCGTCCGGGGCGGCGTCGAGGTGGTTCTGAATGTTGCGCAGCGCGGCGGTGGCGTTGTCGCTGTCGTTGACGTGATACACCACTTTTTCTTCCGAGGCGGCCGCGGCGGGGGCGGCCGCCTCGGCCACCGGAGCGGCGTGGGTCATGGGGGCGGTTGCCAGCAGCAGGGCGGCAAGCAGCGGGGTAAGGGTGCGGGTCATGATGGGTCTCCTGATTGATGTTGTATAAACTGGCCTAATGAACAATAAGCCTATTGATAAGACGCATTATATTGGACGCTTATTCCATTCCTGTGGGCCCATTTTTATGGAATAAATGGACCACTGTCCTCGTCTTCCTTGAATGACCATGATCACCCGCTTACTGCTTGGCCCGTTTCGTCCCGGCATCGAGGCGCAGCGCCCGCTGCTCTATCGCATCGCCTATGCCTGGTGTCACGATCCGGCACTGGCTGACGATCTGGTGCAGGAAACCCTGTCCAAGGCCTGGGCGCGGCGTGCCCAGCTGCGCGACGAGGCAGTGCTGAAAGGCTGGATGGTGTCGATCCTGAATCACTGCTGGCTCGACTATCTGCGCGGCCGGCGCGACTTCGATAATGTCGACGACTGGCAGGACGAGCTTGTGTCCAATGCCGATTCGCCCGAGGCATGCTGCAACCGCGAAGAGGTGGTCGCCTGCGTGCGTGCAGCGGTGGCGCGCCTGCCGCTGGGGCAGCGCCAGGTGCTGACGCTGGTCGATCTGGAGGAATTCGGCTATGCGGAGGTGGCTGGGATTCTGGATATCCCGGTGGGCACGGTGATGAGCCGGCTGTCGCGCGCGCGCGCAAGCCTGAAAAGTTTGCTGGATCCGGCGACGCAGCAGCCGGCGGTCCGGACCCTGCTGAGGAGCGTGAAATGAATCCCGTCGTTTCGGACGAAACCCTGCATGCCTTTGTCGATGGCGAGCTCGACGTGGCCGAGAGCGAAACGCTCATCGCCCGGATACGCGACGACCAGGAACTGGCGCAGCGTGTCTGCGCGCTGCGCACCCTGCAGAGCATGGTGCGGCTGGCCTATGCCGAACCGCCGGTCGCCGCCGGCCGGGAACTGCGCCCGGCCCCCCGCCGCCAGTTCATGCAGCGCTGCGCTTATGGTTGTCTTGTTCTGGTTGCGGGGCTGAGCGGGGGCTGGGTCTTGCGTGGCCTCGAGCCGCAAGCGGTGGCCGCCGCTCCGGTGGCGGTCCAGGGCGGTTTTCATCAGATGGTCAGCCTGACGCAGGCGGCCGATCCCAATCGGGTCATGCTGCACCTCGACAGCGCCGCGCCCGACAAGATGCGGGCGGTGCTGGACCAGGCCGAGCAGTTGCTCGACGAGGCGGAGCGGCAGGGACGGACGATGCAGCTTGAAATCATCGCCAACAGCGGCGGCATCGATTTACTGCGCGCCGAGGTCAGCCCGCATGCGGCGCGCATGGCGCGCATGACGCAGCGCCATGCCAACCTGAACTGGGTGGCGTGCAGCCAGTCCATTTCCCGTTTCACGAACGACGGTGAAAAGGTCGTCCTGCTACCGGCCACCCAGACCGCGCCGACCGCCATCGGCGAAATCGTCACCCGGCTCCAGCAAGGCTGGACCTATGTCCGGGTTTGAACGCGCAACAGCACTTGTCTCCCTGCTGCTGACTTTACTGTTGTTGCCCGTTGCGGTTGCGGCTGCGCCGGTCAATCAACTCGCCAACCACCCCTCACCCTGTCTGGCGCTGCACGGCAGCGATCCGGTCGCCTGGCAGGAATGGAACGCCGAGACGGTCGCCCGCGCCAAGCGTGAAAACAAGCTGTTGTTCGTGTCGGTGGGCTACTTCGCCTGCCACTGGTGTCACGTCATGTAGCGCGAAAGCTACAAGAACCCGCAGAT
The DNA here is from genome assembly GCA_049303455.1 of Thiobacillus sp. Classification (GTDB taxonomy): domain Bacteria; phylum Pseudomonadota; class Gammaproteobacteria; order Burkholderiales; family Thiobacillaceae; genus Thiobacillus. The sequence goes on along the minus strand of JBAQND010000191.1, from coordinate 6,899 downwards.
CGCCGCGCTGCTTAACCGCGACTACATTCCGGTCAAGGTCGACCGGCGAACTCAACAGCGGTCTGGACGATGCCCTGCAGACGTTCTCGGCCCAACTGAGCGGCGTCTCCGGCTGGCCGCTCAATGCCTTTGTCACGCCCGAAGGTTATCCGGTCTTTGTTGTCCTCTATGCGCCCCCGGACGACTTTCGCAAGCAGCTGAATCACCTCACCCAACGCTGGGTTGCCGACCGTGCCGGGATCCGGGCCATGGCCAGGCAGGTCGCCCGCCACCCGCCGGGCAACCCGTTAGCGCGCCGTTGACGGCCGAACGCAGCGCACGTGCCTGGCAGCGGTTTCTGGCGGCGTGTGGCAGGAGGCGGACACCTTCTATGGCGCTCTATGGCGGCTTGGGCCAGGTCAACAAATTCCCCATGGCGCCGCAACTGCATGCCCTGCTGGAGCGGCAGTCGCGGCAGCCCGATGCCAAGCTGGCCGAGTTTCTGCGCGTGACGTTCGACCGGATGGCCGCACGCGGCATGCGTGACCATGTCGGCGGCGGGTTTTTCCGCTACACCACGGACCCTGAGTGGGACACGCCGCATTTCGAGAAAATGCTTTACGACAACGCGCATCTGGCCCCACTTTATTTGCGTGCGGCGACGGTGCTGCGCCAGCCGCGCTATCTCGAGGTCGCGCGCAGCACACTCGACTTCATGCGCAACGAGTTGCTGAATGCGAGCGGCGGTTTCTACTCAAGCACTTCGGCGGTCGATGACAAGGGCCGCGAAGGCGCGACCTATCTGTGGGAGCCGGATGAACTGAAACGCCGCCTGTCGCCCGAGGCCTATGTTGCCGCACGACGGGTGTGGCGCCTGGACCAGGCGCGCGAATTCGAAGCCGGCTATCTGCCTGCGGAATACCGCACGCCGACAGCGGATGAGCGCCGGCTGCCCAAGGACGACAAGCTGAACGCCGGCCTCAATGGTCTGGCGCTGTCGGCGTTCAGCCAGGCCAGCCAGCTCGATCCGGCCTACCGCCGGCAGGCCGATCGCCTGCAGCTTTTTCTGCTGACGCGGCTGACCCGGGACGGGCGCCTGGTGAAGGCGATGGCCGGTGGGCAGGTGCTGCCCGATGCCGAACTGGAGGACTACGCCTACGTCGTTCAGGGCTTGCTCGACCATGCGGAAGCGACCGGCAACGGGCAATCGCGTGCCCGCGCACAGCAACCGGCGCACATCGCGTGGAAATTATTCTGGAGCGCGAAGGGCTGGAAACACGAAACGTGGCCCTTGCTGGCCACGCTGCAGGCCGAGCCGGCGCTGGCCGACGGCGTCCTGTATTCGCCGTCCGAGGTGCTGGTGCTGGCCAGCCTCCGATTGCCCGATCCGGCCTTGCGACAGCTGGCGCGAACCGCTGCCGGCTGGCGGGTGCCGGCAATGGAGCGGGATGCGTATTCCTATCCCACCCGCGTTCGGGTGCTGGCGCAGGCGCCGCCAGACGCATGATGGTCCGGCGTGATTTGGCTGTAGCAGGGTGCGGTAAGGGGACATCTATAACCGCAGCGGGATAGGTGCCGGCACCCGCGTGGCCCCCCGTGCAGACGGCCGCGTAAGCGCGACCCAATCGATTCAGTTCAGCTCGGGTCCCAGCGCCGGCTCAAGCGTGCGCTGCATGGGGCGCCGTCCGACCTTGGCTTTTAGATCCAGCGATTGCTCCTTGCGCAACACCGTGAGCTGCGCGACCTCGCCCGGCTTCAGTGCGGCGATCAGGTTCAGCAGTGTGGCCGAATTCGACACCTTGTTGCCGTTGACCGCCAGTAGGATGTCGCCGGGGCGGACGCCGCCGGCGTCGGCCGGGCCGCCTTTCAGCACGCCTGCAATCAGCGCGCCTTCGGCGCTTTTCAGATTGAAGGATTCGGCCAGTTCGGGTGTCACGTCCTGCACCTCGACGCCGACCCAGCCGCGCGTTACGCTGCCGGACTGGATGATCTGTTCCATCACCTGGCGTGCGATGCTGACCGGAATGGCAAAGCCGATGCCTTGCGAGCCGCCGGTGCGCGAATAGATCGCGCTGTTGACCCCGACCAGATTGCCTGCCGCATCGACCAGCGGCCCACCCGAGTTGCCCGGGTTGATGGCAGCGTCGGTCTGGATGAAATTCTCGAAGGTGTTGATGCCGAGACTAGAGCGGCCGAGCGCGCTGACGATACCCGCGGTGACGGTCTGGCCGACGCCGAACGGATTGCCCACCGCCAGCACCCAGTCGCCGACCTGGATGCTGTCTATCTGGGCGAAGGTGATCGCAGGCAAGTCGTTGGCATCGATTTTCAGGACGGCCAGATCGGTTTCAGGGTCGGCGCCGACCACGCGCGCAGGCAGTGTCTGGCCGTTTGCCAGCGCCACCTGAATTTCGTCGGCCGCCTCGACCACGTGATGATTGGTGAGGATGTAGCCGTTTGCGCTGACGATGACGCCCGAACCGAGGTTGGACACTTCGCGCGGACGTTCATCCAGCCGGTCGCCGAAGAAATAGCGGAAGATCGGATCCTGCAGGGCGGGATGGGCCGGGGTGCGCACCTTTTGCTGGGTGAAGACGTTGACCACCGACGGGATCACTTTTTGCGCTGCCGGGGCGAAGGATTCGCTCTTGGAAACCGCGCCTCCCGACGGCTGCGGTGCCTGCTGGATGGTGAGGCTCTGCCGCTGCGGCTGCCATCGCACAAGATCGGGCTTGAACAGAACGATGACGAACAGCACGCCCAGTGCAACTGTTGTGGATTGGGCAAAAAGCAACCAGAGTTTGCGCATAGTGATTAAATTCATGGACTTGGCGCATTCGCGCCACCAATAGATTATAGCCCAGGGGCGTCGTTGCATAGCGTTATCGCTATAACGGGCTTCCGGAAAGTGCGGCATATTGGTTAGAATGCCGGTTTTATCGAAACACGTTCAGGTTAGGCAAACATGAGCCAGGAAGTCGATGGGCAAAAAGTGGACGCACGTAAACGAAAATTCCTGATCGCCGCGACCAGCGCCGTTGGCGGGGTCGCAGTGGCAGCCGTGGCGTTGCCGCTGGTGATGAGCATGATGCCGAGCGCGCGTGCCAGGGCGGCGGGCGCACCGGTGGAAGTGGATATCGACAAGATCGAGCCGGGCATGCTGCTGACAATCGAGTGGCGTGGCAAGCCGGTGTGGATCGTCAATCGCACCCCGGAAATGCTCGATCTGTTGGCCAAGCAGGACGACAAGCTGGCCGACCCCAACAGTGAAATGCCGCAGCAGCCCGAGTACTGCAGAAATGCAACCCGTTCGATCAAGCCCGAATACCTGGTGGCGGTCGGCATCTGCACCCACCTGGGCTGCTCGCCCACCTTCCGCAAGGAAGTCGGCGCGGCCGACCTCGGCGGCGACTGGCCGGGCGGCTTCTTCTGCCCCTGCCACGGTTCGCGTTTTGACCTCGCCGCACGCGTGTTCAAGGGTGTGCCCGCCCCGACCAATCTGGTGATTCCGCCTCATCAATACCTCAGCGACGCCAGGCTGCTGATCGGTGTGGACGCAAAAGGAGCTTAAATAAATGTCTGCCCTGCAAAAAATGATGGGTTGGGTCGATGATCGCTTCCCGCTTACCGCCACCTACAAGGCGCACCTGTCCGAGTACTACGCGCCCAAGAACTTCAACTTCTGGTACTTCTTCGGTTCGCTGGCACTGCTGGTGCTGGTGCTCCAGATTGTCACCGGCATTTTCCTCACCATGAACTACAAGCCGGATGCGGAGCTCGCCTTCATGTCCGTCGAGTACATCATGCGCGACGTCGAATGGGGCTGGCTGATCCGCTACATGCACTCCACCGGCGCTTCCATGTTCTTCGTCGTCGTCTATCTGCACATGTTCCGCGGCCTGATGTACGGCTCCTACCGCAAGCCGCGCGAACTGATCTGGATTTTCGGCGTGCTGATCTATCTCATGCTGATGGCCGAAGCCTTCCTTGGCTACCTGCTACCGTGGGGCCAGATGTCGTACTGGGGCGCCCAGGTGATCGTCAACCTGTTCGCTGCCGTGCCCTTCATCGGCGAGGACCTGTCGATCCTGATTCGCGGCGACTACGTGATTTCAGACGCCACCCTGAACCGTTTCTTTGCCTTCCACGTCATTGCCCTGCCGCTGGTGCTGATCGCGCTGGTCGCGGTGCACCTGGTGGCGCTGCACGAAGTCGGCTCCAACAATCCGGACGGCATCGAAATCAAGAAGCACAAAGACCCGGTCACGCACATTCCGCTCGACGGCATCCCCTTCCACCCGTACTACACGGTGAAGGACATTGTCGGCGTCATCGTCTTCCTGATGGTGTTCTCGGCGATTATGTTCTTCGCGCCGGAAATGGGCGGCTACTTCCTCGAGGCGGCCAACTTCGTTCCGGCCGACTCGCTGAAGACGCCCGTGCACATCGCGCCGCTGTGGTACTTCACCCCGTTCTACGCGATCCTGCGCGCGGTGCCGCCGTTGTTTGGTTCGCAGTTCCCCGGTGTGGTGGCGATGGGCATGTCGATCGTGCTGCTGTTCTTTCTGCCCTGGCTCGACCGCAGCAAGGTCAAGTCGATTCGCTACCGTGGTCCGATTTATAAGATCGCGCTGGCACTGTTCATCGTGTCCTTCATCGGGCTTGGCTACCTTGGCTTGTTGCCTTCGACACCGGTGGCGACGATTTTTGCCCAGGTCTTCTCAGTGATCTACTTCCTGTTTTTCCTGTTGATGCCCTGGTATACATCGATTGACAAAACCAAACCGGAACCGGAAAGGGTGACTGGCTAAATGAAACGCTTGAAGCATTTTCTTTTCCTGCTGGCGGCAGCGCCCGTCATGGCCTTTGCGGCTGGCGCCACCGTTCACCTTGACAAGGCGCCGGTCAATCTGACCGACCAGGAATCCCTGCAGCGCGGCGCCCGCATGTTCGTCAACTACTGCCTTAACTGCCACAGCGCCAACGTCATGCGCTACTCGCGCCTGCAGGATCTGGGCCTGACCGAGGAGCAGATCAAGGACAACCTGATGTTCGCCGCGGAAAAGCCGGGTGAGACTATGAAGGTCAGCATGGCCAAGACTGACGGCAAGGCCTGGTTCGGCGCCACCCCGCCCGACCTCAGCGTGATTTCCCGTTCGCGTGGTGCCGACTGGCTTTACACCTATCTGCGCAGTTTCTACCGCGACGATAGCCGCGCCACCGGCTGGAACAACACCGTGTTCGACAAGGTCGGCATGCCGCACGTGATGTGGAACCTGCAGGGCGAAATGGCACCCGTCTACAAGACGCAAGGCGGGCATGAAGTGATCGAACGCCTCGAACTGGTCAAGCCCGGCAGCGTGACTCTGGCCCAGTACGACGCCATGGTCGGTGACCTGGTCAACTACCTGGTATGGATGGGTGAACCCGCCCAGGTCCAGCGCAAGCAGCTTGGTGTCATCGTTCTGCTTTTCCTGGCAGTCTTCTTTGTGGTGGCCTATTACCTGAAGAAAGAGTTCTGGAAAGACATCCACTGAACCCGGTCACGCCGTTCGCCAACAGCCGGACTGTGTGTCCGGCTGTTGGCGTTTTAAGCATCAAACACAAGCAACGCCACGCAACACAACACCATAGGGAGCCCCTGCCATGATGACTTTGTATTCCGGTAGCACCGATCCGTACAGCCACCGCTGTCGCATTGTCCTGTTCGAAAAGGACATGGACTTCGAAATCATCGACGTCGACATGCACAACAAGCCGGAAGAAATCGCCAGCATCAGCCCCAGCGGCAAGATGCCGGTGCTGGTTGAGCGCGATCTGATTCTGACCGAGTCCAACATCATCAACGAATACATCGACGAGCGTTTTCCGCATCCGCAGTTGATGCCGCCGGACCCCGTCATGCGCGCGCGTGCACGACTGGTGCTGTTCAACTTCGAGCACGACCTGTTCACCCACGTCAACACGCTCGAGCACAGCCTCGGCAAGGGGTCGGACAAGGCTCGCCTGGAAATCCGCGACAGCCTGTCGCAACTGACGCCCATCCTCACCAAGCAGAAATACTTGATGAACGACGAGTTCTCCATGCTGGATGTGGCGATCGCCCCGTTGCTGTGGCGCCTCGAGCATTATGGTATCGAACTGCCGAAAGTGGCGGCGGCAGTGCTCAAGTACCGAGAGCGCCTGTTCAGCCGTCCGGCCTTCATCAGCGCGCTGACGCCCACTGAAAAAGCGCTGCGCAAGTAAAGGCAGAACGGGTGGCCGAGATTTCAACCAAGCCCTATCTGATCCGCGCGCTGTATGAGTGGTGTGTGGACTCAGGCTTCACCCCGCAGTTGCTGGTTGCGGTGGACGGCCGCACTCGCGTGCCGCCCGGCTTCGTCAAGGACGGCCAGATTGTGCTGAACATCAGCGCCGGCGCAACGCGAAATCTCACGTTGGACAACGACTGGATCCAGTTTTCTTCGCGCTTCGGCGGCGTCTCGCACGAGCTTTCCATTCCGGTCGATCGGGTCATGGCCATCTTCGCGCGCGAGAACGGGCAGGGGCTTCATTTCGAACCCGTCGACACACCCGAGCCGCCCGGGCAGACGCCGCCTCCCGCGCCGGGCGAGGCCCCACCACCGCCAAAGGGCAAGCCATCGCTCAAAGTCGTCAAGTAAAAGTAATCGGTCAATCAAGCGTGCGGCATCGCTATAATGTCGCCCGTCGCCGCTTTAGCTCAGTTGGTAGAGCAACCGCCTTGTAAGCGGTAGGTCGTCAGTTCGAATCCGACAAGCGGCACCATAAAACCTAATTACTACAGATACTTAGTTTACTTTCGCTTCCTTTAAATTACTTTCGGTTTCTTGTGTTGTCACCACCGAATGGTGACAAGCGGGAGCCGTTTTTGTTGGTGGCTCAGAATGGATACCACTTCG
>JBAQND010000190.1:0-18295 GCA_049303455.1 Thiobacillus sp. | reverse complement strand
CGCCGAATTCGCGCCAGCGCCAGCGCCCCGGACGCGGCAACAACGCCATCAATTCGATGGACAGGCGGCCGACGAAGTCGAGCAGGCCGACCACATGACCCCACACGGCGATGCTGCCGCGCCCGGTGAGTGCGAGCATGCCTTCGCTGCGCGACCTGGGCCACGTATTCAAGGCCTTTTTCCCTGAGATATAAGGGCAGGTGCTCGGCCAGGAAGGCCGGGCGGAAATACAGCGGCTTGGGGTCGGACTGTGCACGTTTGATCAGCGTGTCCTCTTCCTCGCGCGTGGTGGTCTGGATGTAGAGGATCAGCGTGTGCTCGGCCAAGAGTTCGACCACCCCGGGCTCGTCCAGCTCGAAGCCGGCGCACGCGGCCCGGTTTCGCCGCTTGCTCCGCCTCGCCACGGGTCTACATTTAAAAGTGTGGTTTCCCCCTACAAGATGGAAGCCGGAACGGGGCGAATGATGATGGGCATGACAGGAACCGGGCAGGCGCAGAAAACCGGAACGATCAGGCTGACGCCACCAGGGTGGGTGAGCGATCCGGCGTGGCGCGGAGACAGCGCCCACCCTCCGCGCGTCATTCGCGCGCCAACGCTTGATCCCGCCGGCGACGGGCCATAACGGGTGCCGCGTATCCCCGCCATGCCCAAGCTTGCCCTCATCGAATCCGAAGCCGCACGGCTGGTGGGCCGCGTGCCCGAGGCCCGGCGGCGCAATCTGCGGCAGGCGCTGCTCGATCTGAGTGACGCGCACTGGCTGGAAATGCGCGGCCCGGAACCGGCGACCCCGCTGGCGCATGCGCTGTGGTCGGCCGCGCCGCCGCGCGCCGACCTGCTGGCGGACCTGCTCGCAGCGGGCGATGGGCGGGTGGATGCGCTGCTGCGAGGCCTGAATGCAGCACAGGCGTTTGCGTTGCTGGTGCAGGTGGAGATCGAGCACGGCAACGAAGAGGGAATACGCCTCGCCCATGACCCCATGATGCTGTTCGATTCCCCCGCAGCAGGCGCACGCTACGCCGAGGGTGTTGCCGCGGCCCTGCGCGGCGGCGAGGGCGTGGCCTTGCCTGGGCACCCCCATGAGTCGAAACCGGCGCTATGGAAGGCGCTGGCCCGCATTGCGGCACACACCGGGCGCTACGACCTTGCCGGGGTGATGCGCGTGATCGGCGTGCTGGCTTCCCGGCCCGCAGCCGACGCCGGCATCGATGCGGAACTTGAAGCCTTGCGCCACATACTGGACGCGACCGGCGTGCATTTTTTGGGGGTCGATGACGGCCACGTCCATTCCACCCTGCACGGCCATGCCCAGCCGCCGGTGAACACCCGGCAGCTGGGCGTGATGCTGGGTGAAATCCGCCAGGCGGGGCGGGGTTGAGGCGCCGCGAAAGGAGACACGAGCATGGAGCTGACCTCGAGTGCATTTGCCCCGCAGGGGGATATTCCCAGCCAGTACACCTGCGACGGGCCTGACCGGTCGCCGCCGCTGGCGTGGTCTGGGGTGCCGGCCGGAACCCGGAGCCTGGCGCTGGTGGTCGATGACCCTGACGCCCCCGATCCTGCCGCGCCCAAAATGACCTGGGTGCATTGGGTCGTATACAACATCCCACCTGCAACGACGGGGGTCGAGACCGACGCGGCATGGCCGGCTGGCACCTACCAGGGCTTCAATGACTGGCAGCGGGAAGGCTACGGCGGCCCCTGCCCGCCCATCGGCCGCCATCGCTACGTCCACAAGCTGTATGCGCTCGACACCGTCCTCCCGCCACTGAGCCCGGCGACCAAAGCCAGCCTGGAGCGGGCGATGCAGGGACACATCCTGGCCCGCTGCGAACTGGTCGGGTACTACCAAAAGAAGCGTTAAATCGCTGCGCGTTGCCCCGCCGGCAGAAACCGCCCGCGCCGCGGGCGGGCATAATAACCGCATCGACCTCACCAAACACCGCCATGACCGTCCCCCGCCCGCCCATCCTGTCGCTGCTCGAAACCCGCGTCCTCGGCGTGCTGTGCGAGAAGCAGCACACCGTACCCGACACCTATCCGCTGTCGCTCAACGCCCTGGTGGCCGGCTGCAACCAGAAAACCAGCCGCCATCCGATCATCGAGGTCAGCGAGGCCGACGTGCTGTCCGCCATCGACAGCCTCAAGGGGCCGGCCCTGATCATCGAAACCAGCGGCGGCCGCGTCACCCGCTATGCCCACAACATGGAACGGGCCCTGCATCTGCCCTCGCAGTCCGTCGCCCTGCTCACCGCGCTGATGCTGCGCGGCCCGCAGACCGCGGGCGAGCTGCGCATCAACAGCGAGCGCCTGCACCGCTTCGCCGACATCTCGGCGGTGGAAGGCTTTCTGCAGGAATTGGCGGAACGGCCTGAAGGCGCGCTGGCGGTCGAACTGCCGCGCCAGCCCGGTTCGCGCGAGAACCGCTGGGCCCATTTGCTTTCCGGTGAACCCGTTATCGAGGACGCCCCTGCCCCGGCGTCCTCGGCCGCCCTTTCCACCGGGGTCTCCGTGGGCGAAATCGCCGCGCTCAAGGCCAAGATGGCGAGGCTGGAGGAGGAAGTCAACGCGTTGAAGGGTTTGGTGGGCAAGCTTTGCGCTGAGCTCGGGGTGTCGGGCTGACCGGCTGCGAGCATGCCTTCATCGCCGACCAGGCCCACCTCCAGGCCGGCACGGCCATCGATCGCCGTGACCAGGGAAATGAAGCTTCGCGTGGGGAAGTAAACGTGGCGAACGCGCTCGCCGGGTTCGGCCAGGATATCGGCAAACACCAGCTCGACCGGCTCGCAGCCCGCCAGAAAACGCTGTCGATCCTTGCGCGGCAAGGCCGCAAGCAGACGATTGGCGGCAGGGGCAGGCTTGGTAAGCGGCACGTAAGCGCTCCTGGAAGTGGGGGATCCGGCAAGCGGTACCCGGAGGCAATGCATTTCCGATATCGGATGCGGCCCCGGGGCGAATGGCTTACTCCGGGGGGACGATTCAAAGTCTGGCGTGAAACCAGATGATTGTCCGGGCGGTAGCGCACATAACGCGCCGACCAGCCCGGAATGGCAGTTGTTGCGCCAATAAGGGTATTTACTTAGCCAAACCACCCCGGCGCCAGGCAAAGCCGAGTACCATCAGGCGAGCTTGTGTGCCCCCGGCACACAGACATCCTTCGGAAGGACCGTGATGTTCCTCACTCGCCTCGGCTGAGACGACGTTTTTTCCGACTGTGGAGGCCGCAACCTTCTGTTGCCGGCCCGACAAGCGCAGCCCTCCGGGTCGTTGCCCGCTTTCCACGGAAACAACCATGTCAAAAACAGCAAACGGTCCCACCCTTGCCGGCAAAGCGAGGGGCCTCGCCGCCGAAGTCCGGCGCCAGAAGGCCTTGCTTAAAACGGGGGCGTTGCAGAACGCGATCCTCAACAGCGCCAACTTTTCGAGCATCGCCACCGACGAAAAGGGCGTGATCCAGATCTTCAACGTCGGCGCCGAGCGCATGCTGGGCTACACGGCCGCCGACGTCCTGAACAAGATCACGCCGGCCCATATTTCCGATCCGCAGGAAGTGGTCGCACGCGCCAAGGCCTTGAGCGTGGAACTCGGCACTCCGATCACGCCGGGCTTCGAGGCGCTGGTGTTCAAGGCCTCGCGCGGCATCGAGGACATCTACGAACTGACCTACATCCGCAAGGACGGCAGCCGCTTACCGGCGGTGGTGTCGGTCACCGCGCTGCGCGACGCGCAAAACGCCATCATCGGCTACCTGCTGATCGGCACCGACAACACCGCGCGCAAGCAGGTGGAAGCGGAGCGGGCCCAGCTCTACAAGGCGCTGCAGGACAAGAACACCGAGCTGGAGAGTGCCAAGGCCGTGGCGGAAAAAGCCAACCTGGCGAAATCGAATTTCCTCTCCAGCATGAGCCATGAGCTGCGCACGCCGCTCAATGCCATCCTCGGCTTTGCCCAGTTGCTGGAGTCGGGCGCACCGGCGCCAACGGCCACCCAGATTGTCAGACTGCACCAGATCATCAAGGCCGGCTGGTATCTGCTGGACCTGATCAATGAAATCCTCGATCTCGCGGTGATCGAGTCCGGCAAGCTGTCGCTGTCGCTGGAGCCCTTGTCGCTGTCCGAAGTGCTGCTCGAATGCCAGGCCATGATCGGGCCGCAGGCGCAACAGCGCGGCATCAACATCATCTTCGACAAAGTGGACCCCAACTGGTTTGCCCATGCCGACCACACCCGGGTCAAGCAGGCACTGATCAACCTGCTGTCCAACGCGATCAAATACAACCGCGACCATGGAATGGTCGAGGTGAAGTGCATCGCGACGCCGGAACACGTGCGCATCAGCATCAAGGACAGCGGCGCCGGTTTGCCGCCGGAAAAGCTGGTTCAGCTGTTTCAGCCGTTCAACCGACTCGGGCAGGAAACCGGCGCCGAGGAAGGGACGGGCATCGGACTGGTGGTCACCAAGCAACTGGTCGAACTGATGGGCGGCACCATCGGCGTGGAAAGCACGGTCGGCTTGGGCAGCGAGTTCTGGATCGAACTGATCCGCGATGAGATGCCACAGCTTGCCGCTGAACATACGATGGCTGCGGAACTTGCGCCGCAAGCACAGGGAAACGCGGCGCTGCGCACCCTGCTCTATGTGGAAGACAACCCGGCCAACCTGATGCTGGTCGAGCAGATCATCGAGGGTCACCCGCAGGTACGCATGCTGAGCGCGCGCGACGCCACGCTCGGCATCGCGCTGGCGCGCGCCCATCTGCCGGAGGTGATCCTGATGGACATCAACCTGCCCGGTCTCAGCGGCATCCAGGCGCTGAAAATCCTGCGCGAAGATCCGGTAACGGCGCACATCCCGGTGCTGGCCATCAGCGCCAATGCCATGCCACGCGATATCCAGAAAGGCCTGGAGGCAGGGTTCTTCCGCTATCTCACCAAGCCGATCAAGGTCAACGAATTCATGAATGCGCTGGACATGGCGCTGGGACGGGCAGATACCGAATCGGACGACGCAATCATCCCGGCACCCCTGTGATGCTGTGTGCCGACGACATGCTCAACGCCAGCATTCTGATCGTGGACGATCAGGAGGCCAATGTGCAGCTGCTGGGCCAGGTACTGGGTGACGCCGGTTATCGGCGCGTTACGTCGACACGGGATCCGCATGCCGTCTGCGCGCTGCATCGCGACAACCGCTACGACCTGATTCTGCTCGATCTGCAAATGCCCGGCCTGGACGGTTTCCAGGTAATGGAAGGCTTGAAGGAAATCGAAACCGATGGCTACCTTCCGGTGCTCGTGATTACGGCCCAACCGGGCCATAAGCTGCGGGCGCTGACTGCCGGCGCCAAGGATTTCATCAGCAAGCCGTTTGACTTGGTCGAAGTCAAGACCCGCATCCACAACATGCTGGAGGTGCGCTTGCTGTACAGACAACTCGAGCAATACAGCCGTGCGCTGGAATCGCAGGCGCTGCATGACGCGCTGACCGGGCTGCCGAACCGGCGGCTTTTGATGGATCGACTTTCGCTGTCCATCGCCCATGCGCGCAGGAACACCAGCACGATGGCGGTGATGTTCCTCGATCTTGACGGATTCAAGCAGGTCAACGATACCCTGGGCCACGATGCGGGCGACACGCTGCTCAACATGGTCGCCGACCGCCTGGTGGCTGCGGTACGCGAAGAGGACACGGTGGCACGCATGGGGGGTGACGAATTCGTGATCGGATTGTGGGAATCAGCGGATGCCGAGGGCGTGGCCGGACTGGCGTCAAAAGTGATCCAGGCCGTGTCGCCCCCCTATCGCATACTAGGCCGCGAGGTGCGCATCACGGCCAGCGTCGGTGTTGCCATGTACCCCAAACACGGCAAGGAGGCGGAGATGCTCATGAGGCGAGCGGATCAGGCCTTGTATGAGGCCAAGCGTGCAGGCAAAAATGATTATCGCATCGCGGCGCGCGGCGACCTGTCAGCGATGGCTTTGACGTAAGCTGTGTGGCGGGACCCGGTCCCGGCGCAAAAAAGGAAGCAAGTTTGATGGCAACCACCACCGATATTCTGAATGCCAACATCCTGATCGTGGACGATCAGGAAACCAATGTACAACTGCTGGAGCAGATGCTGCTGGAAGCCGGCTACACCCGCGTTACCTCGACGACGAATCCGCACGAGGTCTGCGCGCTGCATCGCAAGAACGGTTACGACCTGATCCTGCTCGATCTGCAGATGCCCGGGATGGATGGTTTCCAGGTGATGGATGGCCTCAAGGAAAATGCCGCGGACGACTACCTGCCGGTCCTCGTGATCACCGCCCAGCCAGACCACAAGCTGCGCGCGTTGCAGGCCGGCGCCAAGGACTTCATCAGCAAGCCGTTCGACCTGCTCGAGGTCAAGACACGCATCCACAACATGCTGGAAGTGCGGCTGCTCTACAAAAAACTCGAGCATTACAACAAGGTGCTGGAACAGACGGTGGAGGAACGCACCGCCGAACTGCGCGAAAGCGAAGCCCGCTATCGCAGCCTGACCGAACTGGCCTCCGACTGGTACTGGGAGCAGGACGAGAACATGAACTTCACCCGGGTTTCCGGCCCGGTCCTGGAGATGCTTGGCATCCAGACCCCCGCGGGAGAACCGGGCGGCGGCCAGGCCGCAGGCTGGAACGAGGCGGAACGGAAAGTGCTGCAGGCCAAGATTGCCGCCCGGCAGCCCTTCCTGGACTTCGCCTTCAGCCGCGTCAATGCCGATGGCTCGCAAGAAACGTTTCGGGTGAGCGGGGAGCCGATGTTCAACCAGTCCTCCCGCTTCATCGGCTACCGCGGAATCGGCGTGAAACTGACCGCCAGAAAATAGAAAACACTACCTCGACGGGTGACTGATGCCTTTATCCCATAGTCCATATCAAAACCAGCTTCTCGCCGCCCTGCCCCTGGCGGAATTCGAGTCCCTGACGGCGCAGCTAGAACATGTTCCGCTGGCGCTCGGCGAAGTTCTTTACGAACCCGGCGGCCAGTTGCAGCACGCCTATTTCCCCACCACCGCCATCGTGTCGCTGCACTATGTCATGGCGTCCGGCGCATCGGCCGAATCCGCCGGGGTGGGCAATGAAGGCGTCGTCGGCATTGCGCTGTTCCTGGGCGGCAACACCACGCCCAGCTCGGCCGTGGTGCAGACCGCGGGCCACGCCTACCGCCTGGAGCGCAGCAAGCTGCTGCAGGAATTCAATCGCGCCGGCACGATGCATCGTTTGCTGCTGCGCTACACCCAGGCGCTGATTACCCAGATGATGCAGGCCGCGGCCTGCAATCGGCACCACTCAATCGAACAACAGCTGTGCCGCTGGCTGTTGCTGACGCTCGATCGATTGCCGTCGAACGAGCTGGTCATGACGCAGGAACTGGTCGCCAGCATGCTCGGGGTGCGTCGCGAAGGCATCACCGAGGCCGCCGGGAAGTTACAGCGCGCGGGCTTGATCAGTTACCGCCGTGGCCACATCGAAGTGCTTGACCGGACCGGCCTGGAGCGTCACGCGTGCGAATGCTACGCCGTCGTCAAGCAGGAATTGAGCCGCCTGCTGCCCCATGTGCGGGACCGCGGGGAACGCGGGGAAATTGCGGCCAAACCACCCATGAAACGGACGACGTCGGCGAATTCATCGTAGCCCCTGACCCCGTGCAGGGACCGTTTGCTGGATGCGCAGCCTCCGGATGTCGGCTATGTGCGTCAGCAAACAGATGGCGTTTCTGAAATTATCCTATGCTGCGAGATGCCGGCCACTGGCGGGTTTAACGCTCAAATGCAGCACGCCACGCTGTTTATTTTCAGCTTGATGACCCTACCCAATCGTGGCCGAATCAGCCGGTAAAGGCTGAGGGTCCGCAAGCACGCGAGATGCGTTTTCGGCCGATGCCCGTCATCAGGCCAGGGCTGCGTTGACCATTCGAAGTTCGAGCAAGGAGCATGTCATAGCCATCAAAGAATTCGGATTTCCGGCACGTACACGAAATACACTGCGACACGACCGGGATACTGAGCTGCTGCGCTCGGAGCTGTTCAGCATCGAACAGCTGAAGCGTCACGCGGTCACGCTGGCAGGCCAGCACCGGGTCGATCCGCGTCCCGGACCGGACCGGCTGCTGCCGCGGCTGGCGGACAACGCGCGGGTGCTGCTGGCGGCGTACGACGTCGTCACCGCCGCCGCCACGCAGGGGCAACGGATCGTGCCGGCGGAGGCCTGGCTGCTCGACAACTTCTACCTGATCGAGCAGCAGATCACGCTGGCGCGTCGGCACCTGCCGCGCGGCTACAGCCGGCAATTGCCGAGACTGGCCGATGGCCCGTCGGCCGGTTTTCCCCGCATCTACGACCTGGCATTGGAACTGATCTCGCACATGGACGGCCGCGTCGACAGCGACAACGTCACCCAGATCATCGCCGCCTACCAGGCCACCGAACCCTTGAAGCTGGGCGAATTGTGGGCCTTCCCGATCATGCTGCAGTTGGCGCTGCTGGAGAACCTGCGCCGGGTCGGGGTGCGCATCGCCCAGCGGCGCGAGGAGCGCGATGCCGCCATCGTCTGGGCGGATCGCATGCTCGAGGCGGCCGAAACCGATCCAAAACAGCTGATCCACTTGCTGGCCGAGTTTGCCAATGCCGATGTGCCGCTGACCGCGCCGTTTGTGGAGGAGTTTTATGACCGGCTGCAGGCGCAGGGGCCCGCCATGGCCTTCGTGCAAACCTGGGTCGAGCACAAACTGCTTGAACAGGGGGTGACGGCGACCGAACTGTCGGAGACGGCCGGCCGCACCGCCGCGGCCAACCAGATTTCCATCGCCAACAGCATCGGCAGCCTGCGCTTCATCGGCGCCATGGACTGGAAGCAATATGTCGAGTCGCTCAGCGTCGTCGAACAGACCCTGCGCGAAGACCCGATGGAGAACTACGCCAGCCAGGATTTCGCCACCCGCGACCGCTATCGGCACGTCATCGAGGATGTCGCGCGGCGCAGCACCTGCGGCGAAATGGCGGTGGCACGCGAAGCCGTCGCGCTTGCGCAGGCAGCCGCCGCGCAATGGGGCACGCATGACCGCGGCGCGCATGTGGGCTACTACCTGATCGATCAGGGGCGGCAGCGCCTGGAACGTGCGGTCGGCTGCCGGCTGTCGTTGAACACCCGCGTCAAACGGGCGAGCCGGCATGTCCGCCTGCCCCTCTACCTCGGCCCCATCCTGCTGCTCACGCTGCTCGCGACAACGGTCGTGCTATCCATATTGGGCGGGTTCGATCCGAATGACGGGCAGGTCTGGTTTTTTGCGCTGCCGCTCGTCATCGCTGCCTCCGCGCTGGCCGTTTCGCTGGTGAATCTGCTGGTCACGCTCGTCCTGCCGCCGCGCGCCCTGCCCCGTATGGATTTTTCCAAAGGGATTCCGGACAGCCATCGCACCATGGTGATCGTCCCCACCCTGCTGACAAGGCCGCAGGACGTCGATGATCTGCTCGAAGCCATGGAGATCCGCTACCTCGGCAATCGCGACCCCAATCTGTTCTTTGCCCTGCTGACGGATTTTGCCGACGCGCCCGAAGAGACGCTGCCGGACGACGAAGCCCTGCTCGACTATGCGCGCGCCGCGGTCGAGGCGCTCAACGCGACCTACCGCGAGGATCGCCCGTGCATCTTCTATTTGTTCCACCGGCCACGGGTGTGGAACCCGTTCGAGCGGGTGTGGATGGGCTACGAGCGCAAGCGCGGCAAGCTGGAGCAGTTCAATGCCCGGCTCAGGGGCGAGGCGAAAACGGCCTTCTCGGACATCGTCGGCGATCAGTCCCTCCTCGGATCGATCCAGTACGTCATCACCCTGGACACCGACACGCAACTGCCACGCGACGCGGCACGCACCCTGGTCGGCAACCTCGCGCACCCGCTCAACCGGCCGGTCTACGACGCCGGCAAGGGGCGCATCGTCGAAGGCTACGCGATCCTGCAACCGCGCGCATCGATCAGCCTGACCAGTGCCGGCCAGTCGCGCTTTACCAAGCTGTTCGCGGGTGACGCGGGGCTCGACCCCTACACGCGCGAGGTCTCGGATGTCTACCAGGATGTGTTCGGGGAAGGCTCGTTCATCGGCAAGGGCATCTACGACGTGGATGCGTTTCGCCAGGCCGTCGACGGGCGCTTTCCGGAAAACCTCATCCTCAGTCACGACCTGCTGGAAAGCGGCTATGCGCGTTCGGCGCTGGTGACCGATGTCGACCTCATCGAGGAGCATCCGGCCAGCTATGCCATCGAGGCCAGCCGGCGTCACCGCTGGATACGCGGCGACTGGCAGCTTGCCGGCTGGTTGCTGCCGCGCGTGCCAGGGCCCCCCGGCCCGAATGGGGCGAAGGGAAAACGGCAGCCGAACCCGCTCTCGGCCCTGTCGCTGTGGAAGCTTTTCGACAACCTGCGGCGCAGCCTGGTGGCGCCGGCGCTGCTTGCCTTGCTGGCAGGGGGATGGCTGTTGGGTCCGGCGTGGGTGTGGACCCTGCTGGTTGTGGCGGTGGTGTGCCTGCCCACCCTGCTGTCTGCCGTGATCGAGCTCATCCGCAAGCCTGAAGAACGCGATTGGCTGGTGCATCTGAGCCTGACCGGCAAATCCGCGGGGCGCCCGATCATGCTCGCCTTGCTGACCCTGGCCTTTTTGCCCTACGACTCGCTGATCAGCCTGGGGGCGATCCTGCGCTCGGGGGTGCGCATGCTGTTCACGCGACGCGGCTTGTTGCTGTGGCAACTGCCTTCGTACGCACGCCGCAACGCACGACGGTCGCTGGCCGATTTTTTCCGGGAGATGTGGATCGCGCCGGTTCTGGCTGTGGCGCTGGGCGTGACGCTGGCCATGGGGCAACCGACAGCGTGGCCCGTCGCCGCACCCATCCTGTTGCTGTGGCTAGTTTCGCCCGTCGCCGGCTGGTGGATCAGCCGGCCGCTGACCGCCCCCGCCCCGGACCTGAGCGTCGATCAGCGGTCGTTCCTGCGGACGTCGGCGCGGCGAACCTGGCGCTTTTTCGCGGACTTCGTCGGTCCGGACGACAACTGGCTGCCGCCCGACAACTTCCAGGAATATCCGGCGCCACTCGTCGCCTCGCGCACCTCGCCCACCAACATCGGCATGTCGCTGCTGGCGGATCTGGCCGCATACGATTTCGGGTATCTCACGGCAGGGGAATGCCTGCAGCGTGTCGGCAACACCCTGGCCTCGATGGAAAAGCTGGAACGCTACCGCGGCCACCTGTACAACTGGTACGACACCCACACCCTGCAACCGCTCCACCCGCAATACGTCTCGTCGGTGGACAGCGGCAACCTGGCCGGTAGTCTGCTCACCCTGCAGGCGGGGCTGGCCGAGCTGAAACATCAGCCGGTGCTGTCAGCCAACGCGTTGCAGGGTCTGCAGGACACCCTGCGGGTGCTGGCCGAACAGCTGCCCGCCTCCCCCGCCCCCGAACTGGCGAAAAAGATCCGCCTGCTGCAGGACACCCTGCGCGCGCTCACGCTGGACGGACCGCCGCAGACGCTGGCGGCCGCCGCCGGCGCGCTGGACGAGATTGACCGCATCGGTGGCGAGCTGCTTGCCTGGCTGCCGGCGGATGTCGATATCGATGGCGAACTGGCGTATTGGGCGCAGGCATTCGACCAGCAATCCAGCGCCCTGCGGGACGAGCTTGAATTCCTGGTACCCGAGCCGCAGCGCTTCAGCGCCATTCCGACATGGATGGAGCTGGCCGGCGCGGATGCAGCCGGCGCGGGCGCGCGGATGCAGCTCGACACCATCGACGATCTGCTGGATCGCTGCCGCGCACTGGCAGCGATGGATTTCGAATTTCTCTACGACACCGCATCCGGCCTGCTGGCCATCGGCTACGACGTCGGCGAACGGCGCCGTGATCCGTCCTGCTATGACCTGCTGGCATCGGAGGCACGCCTGGCCAGCTTCCTGCTCATCGCGCAGGGGCAGGTGCCGCAGAAACACTGGTTCTCGCTCGGGCGCCTGCTGACCAGTCATGGTGGCGACGTCAGCCTCATTTCGTGGAGCGGCTCGATGTTCGAGTACCTGATGCCGCAGCTAATCATGCCGAGCTACCCCAACACCCTGCTGGAGCAGACCTGCAAGGCCGCGGTGTCGCGCCAGATCGAATACGGCCGGCAACGCGAGGTGCCGTGGGGGATTTCAGAATCCTGCTACAACGCCACCGACATGCACCAGGTCTACCAGTACCGGGCATTCGGCGTGCCCGGCCTCGGCTTCAAGCGCGGGCTGGGCGACGACCTGGTGATCGCACCCTACGCCAGCGCACTGGCGCTGACGGTGCTGCCGCGGGAAGCGTGCCGCAACCTGCAGACGCTGTCCGATCGTGGCTTCATGGGCGACTACGGTTTCTACGAAGCCATCGATTACACGCCCTCGCGGGTGCCGCGCGGCAAGCCGCACGCCATCGTGCGGGCTTTCATGGCGCATCACCAGGGCATGAGCCTCTTGGCGTATGCGCATGTTCTGCTCGACCAGCCGATGCAGCGCCGCTTCATGTCCGACCCGCTGACGCGCGCGACCGAATTGCTGCTGCAGGAGCGGGTGCCCAAGAAGGGCGCCACCCTGCATCCGCACGCGGCCGAAGTGAGCGCCGCCGCCCACCCGCCCAGCGCGGACGTCGGCTCGATCATGCGCGTGTTTACCAACCCGAACACGCCGGCTCCCGAAGTCCACCTGCTGTCGAACGGCCGCTACCACGTCATGGCGACCCATGCCGGCGGCAGTTACAGCCGCTGGCGCGACCTCGCCGTCACCCGCTGGCGCGAGGACGTCACCGCCGATGGCTGGGGCACCTTCATCTACCTGCGCGACCGCGACAGCGGCAAATACTGGTCGACCGCGTACCAGCCGACCCTGCGCCGCGCCGACCACTACGAGGCGATCTTCGTGCAGGCGCGCGCCGAATACCGGCGGCGCGACCAGGCGATCGAAGCGCACACCGAGATCAGCGTCTCTCCTGAGGACGACGTCGAGATCCGTCGCGTCACGCTCACCAACCAGTCGGCGCGCACCCGCCATATCGAGGTGACGAGCTACGCGGAAGTGGTGCTGGCGCCGTTGAATGCCGATCTGGCGCACCGCGCCTTCAGCAATCTGTTCGTGCAGACCGAAATCCTGCCCGAGCGGCAGGCGATCCTCTGCACCCGGCGTCCCCGCACGCCGGGCGAACAGGTGCCCTGGATGTTTCACCTGCTGGCCGCGCCCGGCGTGCTGGCCGACGAGCCGTCCTACGAGACCGACCGCGCCCGCTTCATCGGGCGCGGTCGCACCGCGGCCAACCCGCTGATGATGGACAGCAGCGGCAGGCCATCTGTCCAATCGAGCCATGATTTATCAAACACGGCGGGGCCGGTGCTCGATCCCATCGTGGCGATCCGCCGCACCCTGACCCTGTCGCCCGACGAATCGGCGAGCGTGCAGATCATCTCCGGGGTCGCGGACACGCGCGAGGCCGCGCTGGCCCTGCTGGAGAAATACTGCGACCGCCACTTCGTCGAGCGCGCGTTCGAGATGGCCTGGTTCCAGAGCCAGGAGGTGCTGCGCCACCTCAACGCCGCCGAAGCCGATGCCCAGGTCTTTGGGCGTCTCGCCAACTCCGTGATCTACGGCAACGCACTGCGCCGCGCCGCGCCCGGCGTCATTGCGCGCAACCAGCTGGGACAGTCCGGACTGTGGCGCTTCGGCATCTCGGGCGATCTGCCGATCGTCCTGCTGCACATCGGCGACCTCAACCGCATCGATCTGGTCAAGCAGGTGCTGCAGGCGCATGCCTATTGGCGCATGAAGGGCCTGGCCGCCGACCTGGTGATCGTGAACGAGGATTTCTCGGGCTACCGGGCAGTGCTGCAGGACCTGATCATGGGCCTGATCAACTCGGGGCCCGAGGCGCAGGTGCTCGACAAACCGGGCGGGATCTTCGTGCGCCGCGCCGAGGAGCTGACCGAAGACGAACGCGTGCTGCTGCAGACCGTTGCCCGCATCGTGTTCAGCGACACCGCCGAGACCCTGATCGAACAGGTGGATCGCCGGGTATCGCCAGAGCGCGCGTCGGACCTGCTGGAGCCCTCGCAGCAGGCGGGCGCCGAACCGGTTTATCCGCTGGCGCCGCGCGAGCGCATTTTCAGCAACGGCCTGGGCGGCTTCACGCCCGACGGCCACGAATACGTCATCACCCTCGAACCCGGACAGACCACGCCGTTGCCGTGGGCCAACGTGATCGCCAGCCCGCACATCGGCACCGTCGTCAGTGAAAGCGGCAGCGCCTATACCTGGGTGGAAAACGCGCACGAATTCCGCCTCACCCCTTGGCACAACGACCCGCTCTCCGACAGCAGCGGCGAGGCGCTCTACATCCGAGACGAGGAAACCGGCGCGTTCTGGTCGCCGACGCCGCTGCCCGCACGCGGCCGCTCCGGCTACGTGTGCCGGCACGGCTTCGGCTACAGCGTGTTCGAGCACATTGAGGCCGACATCGCCTCGGAACTATTCACCTACGTCGCCATGGATGCGCCGGTCAAGTTCGTGGCGGTCAAGCTGCACAACCAGTCGAAGCGTGCGCGCAGCCTGTCGCTCACCGGGTACTGGGAATTGGTGCTCGGTGAGTGGCGGCACGCCAACCTGATGCACATCGTCACCGAAACCGATCCGCACACCGGCGCGCTGTTCGCCCGCAATGCCTACGGCCGTGAATGCGCCAACCGGGTGGTGTTTGCGCAGGTTAGCGAGCGCGAGCGGTCGGTAAGCGGAAACCGCACCGAGTTCATCGGCCGCAATGGCTCGCTGGCGCGTCCGGCGGCAATGCGCCGCAAGCGCCTGTCGGGTCGAACGGGTGCCGGCCTCGACCCGTGCGCCGCGATCCAGACCCGGATCGAACTGGCCGCAGGACAGGAACGCGAGATCGTGTTCGTGTTCGGCGCGGCCCGTGACGCCGACGAGGCGCGGCATTTCATCCAGCGCTTCGGCGGGCGCGCGGGCGCGCGGCAGGCACTGGAAGCGGTGTGGGAACACTGGAACCACACCCTGGGCGCGGTGAACGTGGACACGCCCGACCCTGCGCTCAACGTGCTGGCCAACGGCTGGCTGGTCTATCAAACGATATCGTGCAGGCTGTGGGGCCGCAGCGGCTATTACCAGTCCGGCGGCGCCTACGGCTTCCGCGATCAACTGCAGGACACCATGTCGCTGGTCCATGCGACGCCGTGGCTCGCCCGCGAGCAGCTGATCCGGCACGCCGGGCGCCAGTTCATCAAGGGCGACGTGCAGCACTGGTGGCACCCGCCCCACGGCCAGGGCGTGCGCACCCATTTTTCGGACGACTATCTGTGGCTGCCGTATGCCGCCTGTCGTTATGTGCTGGCGACCGGCGACACCGGCGTGCTCGACGAGTCCATCCATTTTCTGGAGGGACGCGAGCTCTATGCGGAAGAAGAGGCCTACTACGACCAGCCGCAACGCTCGCCCGAAGCCGCCAGCCTGTACGAGCACTGCGTGCGTGCCATCAAGCACGGCCTGCGCTTCGGTGCCCACCACTTGCCGCTGATGGGCTGCGGCGACTGGAACGACGGCATGAATCTGGTCGGCAAGGAAGGCCGTGGCGAAAGCGTATGGCTGGCGTGGTTCCTGGTCGAAAACCTTGAGTCGTTTGCCGGCCTCGCGCGCAGCCGCGACGACGCGGACTTTGCCGAGGTGTGTAGCGCTCAGGCCGCCCAGTTGCGCAGCAACATCGAGGCCCAGGCCTGGGACGGCGCCTGGTATCGGCGCGCCTATTTCGACGACGGCACCCCACTCGGCTCGTCTACCAATGAGGAATGCCAGATCGATTCGATCAGCCAGAGCTGGGCGGTCATCTCCGGGGGCGGCGATCCCACGCGCGCGCGCCAGGCGATGACGGCAGTCGACCAGCGCCTGGTGCGGCGCGACAAACAGATCATCCAGCTGCTCGACCCGCCCTTCGACAAGTCCGATCTGGAACCCGGCTACATCAAGGGCTACATCCCCGGCGTGCGCGAGAACGGCGGCCAATATACCCATGCCGCGATCTGGACCACGATGGCATTCGCCATGATGGGCGACACCGAACGCGCATGGGAATTCTTCGCCATGCTCAATCCCGTCCATCACGGCAGCACGGCGGAGGCGATCGAGCGCTACAAGGTCGAGCCCTACGTCATGTGCGCGGATATCTATGGCGTGGCGCCGCACACCGGCCGCGGCGGCTGGACCTGGTACACCGGCGCGGCGGGCTGGATGTATCGGCTGACAGTGGAAACCCTGCTCGGCCTGCAGCTGGAAGTGGACCATCTGCGCATAGCGCCCTGTGTCCCGGCCGACTGGGATTCGTACACCATCCACTACCGCTACCGCGAGACGGTCTACCACATCACGATCAGGCGCGTCGGTGCATCGGGGCAGGTCAGCCGCGTGACCGTGGACGGCGCCGAACGTCCCGACACCCGCATTCCGCTGGTCGACGACCGCCGCGAGCACACCGTCGAAGTGGACCTGGGCCGAAGGCCGGGCTGATGCCCCTGCAGGGCTGTTCCCTGCTGTGCTATACACAAAGGGCAAGGGCCTGATCAAAAACAGGGATGTGAGCAGCAAGCGCATGCGCGCATGTCGTTGTCAGCCATGACATCAGCCATGACAACGGTTTGGGTCATTGAACTGGAGAGTGCAAGAACTGGAGAGTGCAACATGCTGAGAATACGCAATGTAATTCTTGTGCTGGGGGTGTTGATGTCTCCGCTGGCGGCTTCTGCTGCGCAGGTGAGCATCGGCATCGGAACACAGCACGTCAGCATCGGGATCAATATTCCCGCCTACCCACAGCTGGTCCGCGTACCAGGCTACCCGGTCTACTACGCGCCGCGGCTGAACGCGAACTACTTCTTCTACGACGGCTTGTACTGGGTGTTTCATGGCGACAACTGGTACGCCAGTTCCTGGTACAACGGGCCCTGGTGGTTTGTGGATTCATATGCGGTGCCGGTGTACATCCTGCGCATCCCGGTGCGCTACTACCGACAGCCCCCCTCTTATTTCCGCGGGTGGCGAACCGATGCGCCGCCACGCTGGCATGAGAACTGGGGCCGTGACTGGGAAGAGCGTCGAAACGGCTGGGATCGATGGGACCGCCGTGCTGCCCCCGCGCCGGCCCCGCTGCCTAGCTACCAGCGGCAGTATTCCAGGGATCAGTATCCCCTGCAGCTTGAGCGGCAGCGCGAACTTCAGCAGGAGCGTTACCAATACCAGCCGCGCGACCCCGTCGTGCGGCAGCACTATCAGGAGCGCTCTCAGCGGCAGGATCCGGTTCAGCGGCGAGACCAGCGGGGCCGGGATCAAGATCAGCGACGCGACCGGGATCGCAATCGATAATTCCAGCCGGGCTGATTCCAGCTTTACGCTGGAAGGGGCGGCGGCTCGATGACTGGCATCGTGTTCCCTCGCCCTGTCCGCCGACGGCGGCATGGCTGCAACACACCCACTCATTGAACAGTACATTGAACAGTAAAGGACTCACCCCCATGGCTTCCGAACCGCCGCCCCGCCCCGATCGCAGCGACGCAGAAGACGCGGTGCGCACCCTGATCCGCTGGGCCGGCGACGACCCCACCCGCGAGGGCCTGCTCGACACCCCGGCGCGCGTGGTGCGGGCCTACGAGGAATTCTTCGCCGGCTATCTTGAAGATCCGGTGCAGCTTCTGTCGCGCACCTTCGGCGAGGTGGATGGCTACGACGAGATGGTCGTCATGACCGACATCCGCTTCGAAAGCCATTGCGAGCACCACATGGTGCCCATCATCGGCAAGGCGCATATCGCCTACCTGCCGGACCGCCGGGTGGTCGGCATCTCCAAGCTAGCCCGCCTGGTCGACCTCTATGCCAAACGCCTGCAGATTCAGGAAAGAATGACGGTGCAGATCGCCGACACGCTGAACAACGTGCTGCAGCCGAAGGGGGTGGCGGTGGTGATCGAGGGGTCGCATCAGTGCATGACCACGCGCGGCGTGCACAAGCCGGGCGCGGCCATGGTCACCAGCCGCATGCTGGGCGCTTTCCGCTCGGACGCCTCGACCCGGCGCGAGTTTCTCGCGATGATCGGCCGGACCGGCGCGGGACCGCTCAGCAATACCTGACGGAGTCGCGTCCTCATTGCGCCGCACACGCCTCGATAAACGGGCGGGGCCGCGGTTACGGGGTGAATGGCGAGTGTGAGAATGACTGGATTCAATCAA
>JBAQND010000189.1:0-9930 GCA_049303455.1 Thiobacillus sp. | reverse complement strand
GCGCTTCAGCGAACCGGAACAGTTGGCCGAAGACGCCAGCGCGGTCGATACGATGAAGCATGCGCTCAAGACCCGGGCGGGCAAGAAGCGCTACGCGCTGCGCAAGCAGACGGTGGAACCGGTGTTCGGCATCATCAAGTCGATCAAGTCGGTGATGAAGTTCAGGCAGTTCATGCTGCGTGGCCTGGTCAACGTCGGCAACGAATGGAGGCTGGTATGCCTGGCGTGGAATTTGAAACGGCTGGCCGTATTGCACTCGCAATCCGTCCAGAGAACGTGAAATCGGGCGAAAAGGCGCGGAATGCGCGTGAAATGCTGGATTGAGGATCGAAAAGTGACTAAAAAGTGTGCGAATTTGATGTGCGAATTTGAATGGGACGGTCGATTCGCGCGTAGCACGGCTTCAAGTCCGACAGGCTGCGTAGGGGCACCCGCAAGGCGGCACCGAGAGTGGGGAGTGAGGCAATCGTTCGGCTTGTAAGCTAATTTGACTGCATATATGCTTTCACTATGATTTCGGTTGTGATCGATACCAATGTCTTTGTTGGGGGTTTGCGTTCTGCCGGCGGGGCATCTCGTGAAGTATTGCGCTGGGCGCTGACCGGCGGGCTTCAGCCGTTGTTCGGCAATGCGTTGTGGCTGGAATATCAGGAGAGGAGTTGAGTGCGCGAGTGCTCGCTGCATGGGATACTGAGAATCATTTTCGTGCCCTGGCTGCCACCGGTGCTGCCACCGGTGATGTATCCCAGGCGCTTGCGATCCTGGACCGGCTCGATGCCGAGGACAGAAATTCGGCGCAACGCTGATGAAGCAGATTTCGCGGCTGCCGATCCGGTTGCGTGTCGAAGACGTATGATGCGCAGCCAAATTTCTTTCATTAATCCATGAGCGCGGTTGCCGTAGTCGGAGGCGGTCCGGCCGGCCTGATGGCGGCCGAGGTGCTGGCTGCGGGCGGCGTTCGGGTCGACCTGTACGACGCCATGCCTTCGGTCGGGCGCAAGTTTCTGCTGGCCGGGGTGGGCGGGATGAACATCACCCATTCCGAGCCGTTCGAGTCCTTTGTCACGCGCTATGGTGTGCGCGCCGGGGCCGTGCGGCCGCTGCTCGAGGCGT
This sequence comes from Thiobacillus sp., assembly GCA_049303455.1. Taxonomy (GTDB): domain Bacteria; phylum Pseudomonadota; class Gammaproteobacteria; order Burkholderiales; family Thiobacillaceae; genus Thiobacillus. The sequence continues at coordinate 8,817 of JBAQND010000189.1, read as the reverse complement.
TTCCTCCCGATGAGTTGCGCGAGTGGATCCACGGGCTGGGGATCGAGACTTTCGTCGGGTCGTCGGGTCGGGTTTTTCCCGCGGACATGAAGGCGGCGCCGCTTTTGCGCGCCTGGCTGCACCGGCTGCGCGAAGCCGGGGTGCGGTTTCATGTGCGGCATTGCTGGCTGGGATGGGACGCCGTGGGCGCGCTGCGCTTTGCCACGCCGCAAGGCGAACTGACCGTGCCGGCCGACGCGGCGGTGCTGGCGCTGGGCGGCGGCAGCTGGGCGAAGCTGGGGTCCAACGGCGCGTGGGCGCCGCTGCTGGCGCGGCGCGGGGTCGATGTCGCGCTGCTGCTGCCATCGAACTGCGGCTTCGACGTGGCGGGGGGCTGGAGCGAATATCTGAAGAGCCGCTTCGCCGGGCAGCCGCTGAAGACCGTGGCGCTGCGTTTCACCGATGCGGCGGGACGGGTGCATCAGCGTCGCAGCGAGCTGATGCTGTCCGACAGCGGCATCGAAGGCAGCCTGGTCTATGCGTTGTCGGCGCCGCTGCGCGACACTATCGCGGCGCAGGGTGCGGTGACGGTACAGCTCGACCTGGCGCCCGACAAGACCCTGGAGCGCGTTGTCGGCGAGGTTGCCCATCCGCGCGGCGCGCGGTCCTTGTCGAGCCACCTGCAAAGCCGCGCCGGCATCAAGGGCGCGAAAATGGCGCTGCTGCGCGAAATCCTGTCGGCGGAGCAGCTGAACGACCCGGTGCAACTCGCCAGCGCGATAAAATCGCTGCCGATCACCCTGGCCACCGCGCGCCCGCTCGACGAGGCGATCAGCAGCGCCGGCGGCGTCCGCTTCGAGGCGCTGGATGCGAAGCTGATGCTGCGCGAGCTGGCTGGCGTTTTCTGCGCCGGCGAGATGCTCGACTGGGAAGCGCCCACCGGCGGCTATCTACTGACGGCGTGCTTTGCCAGCGGCCGCGTGGCGGGGCAGGGGGCGTTGGCGTACGCGCGTCGTTCCGCATAACGCAAGGTTAAACGTAGGAGCACCCGCAAGGGGTGGGCCGTGTTTGTAAGCCGCTGAGGCGGCGACAACCACGCTCGGTCGCCCTCGGCCCGATAGGTGTGGTGCTCGCATAGGCCCGACAATCGCGGCGGGGGCGCCGCTCAACAAGGTGCCACGGCCTGCGGTTCACGCGCGCCTGCGTTTGGGCGGTGGTTTTTTGTAGGCACCCCGCCCTTGGGGCGATGGATTGCCGCGGCGCCGTGGGCCTCGATGACTGTTTCAACCGATACGTTTAAAACACATGCTGCGACTGACTGAACTCAAACTCCCGCTCGACCATCCTGCGGACGCCTTGCGCGCAACGATCCTGCAACGCCTGGGGATGGCCGACGACGATCTTCTCGGCTTCAGCATCTTCAAGCGCAGCTACGACGCGCGCAAGAAGCACGCGCTGCTGCTGGTCTACGCGGTCGACGTCGAGGTGAAGAACGAGGCGGCGCTGCTGAAGAAATTCCGCGACGACCGCCACCTCGCGCCGACGCCGGACATGGACTACCAGTTCGTCGGCCACGCGCCGGAGAACCTGGCCGAGCGCCCGCTCGTCGTCGGCTTCGGCCCCTGCGGCATCTTCGCCGCGCTGGTGCTGGCGCAGATGGGCTTCAGGCCGATCGTGCTGGAGCGCGGCAAGGCGGTGCGCGAGCGCACCCAGGACACATGGGGCCTGTGGCGCAAGCACGTGCTCAACCCGGAATCCAACGTGCAGTTCGGCGAGGGCGGGGCGGGAACGTTTTCCGACGGCAAGCTCTACAGCCAGATCAAGGACCCCAAGCATCTGGGGCGCAAGGTGCTGACCGAGTTCGTCAAGGCGGGCGCGCCGGATGAGATCCTCTACGTGTCGAAGCCACACATCGGCACCTTCCGCCTGGTCGGCATGGTCGAGGCGATGCGCCACGAGATCGAGGAACTGGGCGGCGAGATCCGCTTCCAGCAGCGGGTCACCGACGTGCTGATCGAGGAAGGCCCCGACGGCAAACGCATCGGCGGGGTGACGCTGGCCAGCGGCGGGACGCTCAAAAGCCATCACGTCGTCCTCGCCCTCGGCCACAGCGCGCGCGACACCTTTGAGATGCTGCAAGCACGCGGCGTCTACATGGAAGCGAAACCTTTTTCCATTGGTTTCCGCATCGAGCACCCGCAGTCGCTGATCGACAAGGCAAGGCTGGGCCCGAACGCCGGCAACCCGCTGCTCGGCGCGGCGGACTACAAGCTGGTGCACCACGCGAAAAACGGCCGCACCGTGTACAGCTTCTGCATGTGCCCAGGCGGCACCGTGGTGGCGGCGGCCTCCGAACCGAACTGCGTGGTGACCAACGGCATGAGCCAGTATTCGCGCAACGAGCGCAACGCCAACGCCGGCATCGTGGTCGGCATCACGCCGGAAGATTTTCCCGGTGGGCCGCTGGCCGGGATCGAACTGCAACGCAAACTGGAAGCGCGCGCGTTCGAGCTCGGCGGCGGCAACTACGATGCCCCGGCGCAACTGGTCGGCGATTTCATCGAAGGCAGGCCGTCCACCCGGCTCGGCAGCGTCGAGCCGTCGTACCAGCCCGGCGTGCACCTGACCGACCTTGCCACCGTGCTGCCCGACTACGCCATCGCGGCGATCCGTGAAGCGCTGCCAGCGTTCGACAAGCAGATCAAGGGCTTCGCGATGAAGGACGCGGTGCTGACCGGTGTCGAGACGCGCACCTCGTCGCCGTTGCGCATCACCCGCGGCGACGACTATCAGAGCCTCAACGTCCACGGGCTGTATCCGGCGGGCGAGGGCGCGGGCTATGCCGGCGGCATCCTGTCGGCGGGGGTGGACGGCATCCGGGTGGCCGAGGCAGTGGCGCGCGATGTTCTCGGGCTGGAAGCGGCCGGCTCGGGCGCGCGGTCGGGCCCCGATTGCGGCTACTGAACATGTCCGGCCCTTGATTGTGCAAGGCCTCGGCCCGGCCCGGCAGAGTGACAATCCGGTAACGCCGGGCCCGTAAAAAATTTTGCGGCGGTGCTTGCCTTTCGTTTAACATTTAAATTATTATTGAATTATGAAAACGAAAGCCGCTGTCTCCGCCCTTGCCGCACTCGCCCAGGATTCACGCCTGGCGATCTTCCGCACCCTGGTCCAGGCCGGCCCCACCGGCGTTGCGGCAGGGAAAATCAGCGAGCTCACCGGCATCGCCCCGTCCTCGCTGTCCTTCCATCTGAAGGAGCTGGCGCACGCCGGCATGGTGGATTCACAGCAGGCCGGGCGCTTCGTCATCTACACCGCAAATTTCTCGACCATGAACGCACTGCTCGGTTTTCTCACCGAAAACTGCTGCGGCGGCAATCCCTGCTCGCCGGTCTGTTCACCGGCGTGTGAACCCGGGCAGTCCGGCACCACCGAAAAAGCGACAACATGAAACGCCTGCGCGTACGCGTCGCGGTCGACGGCCCCCGGCCTCAGAGTTCTTCAAATTGCAACGACGGATGGAAGTAACCGTTTCCTTTTACCCATGATCCAAGGACCCGACGTGACTGAAAAAACCTACACCGTGCTGGTGCTGTGCACCGGCAATTCCTGCCGCTCGCAGATGGCCGAAGTGCTGCTGAACCACGATCTTGCCGGCCAGGTGCGCGCGCTGTCCGCCGGCACCCGGCCGCAGCCGAAAGTGGCCGGCGGCGCGATCGCCGCGCTGCAAGCGGCAGGCCTCGATACCGACGGCCTGCAGCCGAAGGACATCAATGCGGTGATGAACGAGGACATCGACCTCGTGGTCACGGTGTGTGACAACGCGAAGGAGGCCTGCCCGATCTTCCCGAAGCCGATCCCGGCCATTCACCTGCCGTTTCACGACCCGCACGGCGAGCCGCTGGAGAGCTTCATCGCGGTGCGCGACGACATCCGTAGCCGGCTGGTTGCGGCGGTGCGCGAGAAGCTCGGCCTGCGGGCTGCTGTCGCCTGAGTCTCCGGAGACGCTGCCATGGCCGAACCGGTCTTCAACGTGTTGTTCCTGTGCACCGGCAATTCGGCGCGCTCGATCCTGGCCGAGGCCCTGCTCAACAATCTGGGCAAGGGGCGCTTCCGGGCATTCAGCGCGGGCAGCCATCCGGCCGGGCAGGTGAATCCGTTTGCGCTGGAGCTGCTGGAAAAAAACAAGTTCCCCACCGGCGAGCTCCGCAGCAAAGCGTGGGATGAATTCGCGCAGCCCGATGCGCCGCGCCTCGATTTCGTCATCACGGTATGCGACAAGGCGGCGGGCGAAGTCTGTCCGGTGTGGCCGGGACGGCCGATGACCGCGCATTGGGGCATTCCCGATCCGGTCGCGATGGAAGGTGGCGACGAGGCGAAGCGCCATGCTTTCGTCGATGCCATGAGCCAGATGCAGCGCCGCATGTGCATGTTCGTCAGCCTGCCGTTCGAGACGCTCGATCGCATGAAGCTGCAGCAGGCGGTGCGTGATATTGGAAAGACGGCATGAGTGCACAGTGTGAGGTGACAGGAAGGCGCGTAGCCGGCGCGCCGATGAGCGTGTTCGAGCGCTGGCTCACCCTGTGGGTGGCGCTGTGCATCGTCGCAGGCGTGGCGCTGGGCCAGTTCCTGCCGGCGCCGTTCCAGGCGCTGGGGCGGATGGAAGTGGCGCAGGTCAACATTCCGGTCGGCCTTTTGATCTGGGTGATGATCATCCCGATGCTGATGAAGATCGACTTCGGTGCGCTGCATCAGGTGCGGTCGCATTGGAAGGGCATCGGCGTCACGCTGTTCGTCAACTGGGCGGTGAAGCCATTTTCGATGGCGCTCTTGGCGTGGCTCTTCATCCGCCATCTGTTCGCGCCCTACCTGCCGGCGGAGCAGCTCGACAGCTACGTCGCCGGGCTGATTATTCTGGCCGCCGCGCCCTGCACCGCGATGGTGTTCGTGTGGAGTCGGCTGACCGGCGGCGATCCGTATTTCACGCTGTCGCAGGTGGCGCTGAACGACACCATCATGATCTTCGCCTTCGCGCCCATCGTCGGCCTGCTGCTCGGGCTGTCGGCGATCGTGGTGCCGTGGGACACGCTGTTCACCTCGGTGGTGCTGTATATCGTGATTCCGGTGATCCTGGCGCAGGTCTGGCGCCGCCTGTTGCTGAAACGCGGTCAGGCGGCGTTCGACGCGACAATGGCGCAGCTCGGCCACGCGTCCATCCTCGCGCTGCTCGCCACGCTGGTGCTGCTGTTCGCGTTCCAGGGCGAGCAGATCATCGCGCAGCCGCTGGTCATTGCGCTGTTGGCCGTGCCGATCCTGATCCAGGTGTTCTTCAACTCGGGCCTCGCCTACTGGCTCAACAGGAAAGTCGGCGAGAAGCACAGCGTCGCCTGCCCGTCGGCGCTGATCGGCGCGTCCAACTTCTTCGAACTGGCGGTGGCGGCGGCGATCGCGCTGTTCGGCTTCCAGTCGGGCGCCGCGCTCGCCACCGTGGTTGGCGTGCTGATCGAGGTGCCGGTGATGCTGCTGGTGGTGAAGATCGTCAATCGCAGCAAGGGATGGTATGAAGCCGGTCTGGCTGCCAAATAATGGAAACAGCATGTTCAAGCGCACTGCAGTGATTCTGGTTGCCGCCGTCGCGGGTTTGCTCGCGCTGTCCGCGCGGGCCGACTATGAGCCCAAGGCGGAAAAGGTCGTCGACAACGTCTACGCCATCGTCGGCCCGCTCGGCCAGCGGAGCGCCGAGAACGACGGCCTGAACGCCAACTACGGCTTCGTCGTCACGCCCAAGGGGGTGATCCTGATCGACTCCGGCGCCAGCCGCCTCGGCGCCGAGAAGCTCGCCGCCGCTGTCGCCCGCGTGACCAAGCAGCCGGTGCGCTGGGTCGTCAATACCGGCAGCCAGGACCACCGCTGGCTCGGCAACGACTACTTCGCGGGCCAGGGCGCCGAGGTCATCGCGCTCGCCCGCACCGCCGCCACCCAGGCCGAATACGCGAACCAGCAGATGCAGGACCTCGAGCGCTTCCTCGGCGAGCGCCTCGAGGGCACCCGGCCGCTGCCTGCGCCGAAGGTGCTGGCGGGCAATTCGGCGACGCTGGAACGCGGCGGCGTGACGCTTGAACTGGCCTATACCGACGCCCACTATCCGGGTGACGCCCGGGTATGGTTGCCGCGGCAGCGTGTGGTGTTCTCGGGCGACCTGATCTACGTCGACCGCCTGCTCGGCGTGCTGCCGTGGTCGAGCGTGAAGAACGGCCAGCAGGCCTTCAAGGCGCTCGCCGCCTTGAAGCCGGCTCGCATCGTTCCCGGACACGGCCGCATGTGCGACCTGGCGCAGGCGCAGCGCGAGACCGGCGACTACTACGACTTCCTCGCCGACAAGGTGGGCGCCGCAGCGCGCGAGATGGAGCCGCTGGCTGAAACCCTCGACCGCTACGCCGACCTGCCGCAGTTCCGGCATCTGGAGAACTACGGCGACCTGCACCGCGCCAACATGAACCGCGCGTTCGTCGAGTTCGAGTCGCAGTAATGTTCGACGCCTTCGCTCGCCTGCTGGTGTTCGACCTCGCCGGCCTTTCGGCGGACACGCCGCTGGGCGCGGCGCTGCATTTCTTCGTCATGGACGTGGCGAAGATCCTGGTGCTGCTGACCGTGGTGATCTACCTGATGGGCTGGCTGCGCGCGCTGCTCACCCCCGAGCGGGTGCGGGCGATGATGCGCGGCCGCTCCGGCCCCGGCGCGCGCCTGATGGCGGTGGGTCTGGGCGCGGTGACGCCGTTCTGCTCGTGCTCGTCGATTCCGCTGTTCATCGGCTTCGTCGAGGCCGGCATTCCGCTCGGCGTGACGCTGTCGTTTTTGATCGCGAGCCCGATGGTCAACCAGGTTGCCGTGGTGGTGCTGGCCGGCGTGATCGGCTGGCAGATGACGCTGATCTACGTGGTGACCGGGCTCACCGTCGCCTTCGTCGGCGGCTACGTGCTGCAGGCCTTCAAGCCGGAGCGCTGGGTCGAGGACTACGTGTGGAAGATCCACATGGGCGAGGCGGCGATCGAGACCGAACGCGACAACAGCCTGCGCGCTCGCCACGACTATGCCTGGGGCGAGGTGCGGCAGATCGTCGGCCGCATCTGGAAATACGTGCTGATCGGCGTCGGCATCGGCGCGGTGATCCACGGCTACGTGCCGGCGGACTTCGTTGCGAAGATCGCCGGTGACGGCAGCGTGCTCTCGGTGATCGTCGCCGTGCTCGCCGGCGTGCCGATGTATTCCGACGCGGTCGGCGTCATTCCGGTGGCGGAGGCGCTGCTCGGCAAGGGCGTGCCGCTCGGCACCGTGCTCGCTTTCATGATGGCGGTGATCGCGCTGTCATTGCCGGAGATGCTGATCCTGCGCAAGGTCGTTAAATGGCCGCTGCTCGGCCTTTTCGCCGCCTATCTCGCCACCGCCTTCGTGCTGGTCGGCGTCCTGTTCAACGCCTTGAGGAGTGTCATCGCATGAGTACCGAACTGCATCCATCCATCGTCGCGCTGGTTTCGCTGGCAGCGAACATCGCGGCCAATCATCCCAAACAGGGCCTGTGCCAGGTCGAACGTCTGAAGGGCTACGGCGTGTCGCGCGAGCAGATCGACACGGTGATCGAGATTGCGCGACACATCCGCGACGAGGCCGCGCAAAAGCTGGATGCCAGCTTCGACGAAGCCTACGCCGCCAGCGCCAAACCCGCCGATCCGTTAGCCAAGATCGCCGTGGGGGAGTCGGGCGCGGCCTGCTGCACTCCGACGCCTTCCGGCAAGTCCTGCTGCTGAAGCCCAACACTTTTCAAGGAGCCCGATCATGAGCATCCACCAACACGACCAGATTCGCCAGCAGGTGCGCGACGCCTACGGCGAGGTGGCGCGCGCCGAATCCGACGGCTGCCGCGCGCCGAGCACCGGATGCTGCGCGCCCGCTGACCAATCCGTCGCCGAACTGCTGTCGCAGGGCATCGGTTACAGCGCCGAGGAGACGGCTGCGGTGCCGGAAGGCGCCAACCTCGGGCTGGGCTGCGGTAACCCGCAGGCTATCGCCGCACTCAAGCCGGGTGAGACCGTGCTGGATATGGGCAGCGGCGCCGGCTTCGATGCCTTTCTCGCCGCGCGCCAGGTGGGCGCGGGCGGCACCGTCATCGGCGTCGACATGACCCACGACATGGTGTCCAAGGCGCGCGCCAACGCGGCCAAGGGCGGCTACACGAACGTCGACTTCCGTCTCGGCGAGATCGAGCATCTGCCGCTCGCCGACGCCAGCGTCGATGCCATCATTTCCAACTGCGTCATCAACCTGTCGCCGGACAAGGCGCAGGTGTTTCGCGACGCCTGGCGGGTGCTGAAACCCGGCGGCCGCCTCGCCATTTCCGACATCGTCACCACCGCCCCGCTGCCCGAGGCCATGCAACAGGAAGTCGCACTCTATACCGCTTGCGTGGCCGGCGCGGCGAGCGTCGACGCGCTCACCGCGATGCTTGCGGCGGCGGGCTTCGCCGACATCCGCATCGCCCCCAAGGATGCCAGCCGCGAGTTCATCCGCCACTGGGCGCCCGGCCGCGGGGTCGAGGACTTCATCGCCTCGGCCACCATTGAGGCGATCAAGCCAAACCTTTAAGGAGAACCGGATGAAGAATATCAAAGTGCTTGGCAGCGGCTGCGCCAACTGCAAGACCACGCTCAAGCTGATCGAGGAAGTCGCGCAGGCGCGCGGCGTCGCGGTCAATCTGGAAAAGGTCGACGACATGGCGGCCATCCTCGGCTACGGCGTCATGTCCACCCCCGGCGTGGTGATCGACGGCAAGGTGGTGCACGC
>JBAQND010000188.1:0-1584 GCA_049303455.1 Thiobacillus sp. | reverse complement strand
GCGAAGTGGCGGCGCGGGATGATGACGCTGTGGCCGAGCGAGACGGGAAAGCCGTCACGGTAGACGACGGTCAGATCGTCCTCGGCCATGATGCGGTTGGAGTCGAGGTGGCAAAAAGGACAGGGTTTGCTGGTGGGTGCGGTCATGCCTTGGACGTGCTCGTGTTGTTTACGGAAAATCGGTGATGGTCCGGCGATCCCGGCGCGCATGCTGCCTTGAAAAGGATGCGGGTTGCGGGCGAAGCGGATGCACATGCGCGATCCATCCGGTGGCGATGCACTGCTGCGGTGAGATCGAGTGTCATGCTGGGCGCCTTCCTTGCTGTCGCACCGAGTTTAACTCATGCGGCGGCGGGCTTTCAGGCGGCACCGGTTTCTGCCGGGGCGGGATTTCGGGTTTCGGGGGCATGCCGACACCCATCGCAAAAAGAAGTCGTGGCGCCCCATCCGAAGCTGATAAAGCCTGCAAAGCCGCAGCATGCGATGCCGCATGGCCTTCGGGCCAGTCAAGGCGGCGCTTCGGAAGCGACCGGTAAGCCGTTGATTCAAAAAGTGTTATGGTTTGCTTTGCGGCACCCGCCCTGACGAGGAATGATCGTCGTGCATCCAACCGGGGCGGGATTCAGGTAAGGTGTCACTGCCCGGCATCGACAAAATTGGGTACATGCCCTGAAGGCACGGGAATTGGGGCATTGCCAGCAAGTGGTTTCTTCAACAATAATCCGAACCGGGTTTCCCTCCATTCACCCCTCATTCACCAAGGAGCTTTAAACATGAACAGAAAAGAACTCGTCGACGCACTGGCCGCCAAGACCGAATCCACCAAGGCGGATGCCGAACGTGCAGTCGGCGCGCTGATCGACATCATCTCGGGCACCCTGAAAAAGGGCGACTCGCTGACGCTGGTCGGCTTTGGCACATTCGAGGTGCGCAAGCGCGCCGCACGCATGGGCCGCAACCCCAAGACCGGCGAAGAACTGAAGATCAAGGCCGCCAAGGTTCCCGCATTCAAGCCGGGCGCAACGCTCAAGGCTGTTGTGAACGGCGTCAAGAAATAAGCTTGCCATTGAGCTTCCCGTAGCAACGGGAAAGCCTGGCCGGGCACAGCTCATGCGGCAGTGCCCGGTGTAACACCCTTCCATCGATCACAAAAAATACAGCCGCGATTTTGAGGCGATGCAATATCGCATGCAGAAATCGTGCGCCCAATCTGCGCCCACGACATGGTTCGCTGCCCGAATTGACACAAAATCCGTAAGGATTTCAAAGCGGTCGATGCGGCTAGAATGGCGCCTTTGCGCAGGAGTCCCCATGTCCGAACCCGTTGTGTATGACCGCAATCCCGCCGAACTCGAACTCGAACCCGGCGAATATTGGTGGTGCTCGTGCGGCCGCTCGATGACGCAACCGTTCTGCGACGGCTCGCACGAAGGTACCGACATGGAACCGATGTCGATCGTCATCGCAGAAAAGACCACGGTGTGGCTGTGCAATTGCAAGCACACCCAGAGCAAGCCGTTCTGCGACGGCTCGCATAACGACCTGCCCGACGATATTTTCTGAGTCGTCCTACCCACCCGGCTGG
>JBAQND010000187.1:0-35901 GCA_049303455.1 Thiobacillus sp. | reverse complement strand
CCACATTCCAGTCGGTTTCGCCGTGGCGGATGATGCAGATGCGGGTGCCGGTCGGTCTGGGGAAAGTGTGCATATCAATCGCGCCCAATCTGAGCTATACCAAACCTAAATCTGACATAAAAAAACGGGATGACGTCTGTTTCGCAATCAAACAACACTTTTCGCCGACAACCTTCATACGGGGGTGCGTCAACTTGACACGCCCTTTTATAAACAGATATATTTATCCTCATATGTGAATCATCATCACATTCGCATGTACTAATCGAATTCTCAATCAAGGGAGGGGTATGGAAGCGACAACTTACAACTATAAGGTCGTCCGCCAGTTCGCCATCATGACGGTGGTATGGGGGATCGTCGGGATGCTGGTGGGGGTGATCCTGGCGGCGCAGCTGATCTGGCCGGATCTGACTTTTGGCATCGAATGGCTTTCATACGGGCGTCTGCGGCCGCTGCATACCAATGCGGTGATCTTCGCCTTCGGCGGATCGGGCCTGTTCGCGGTGTCTTACTACATCGTGCAGCGCACCTGCCAGGCCCGGTTATGGGGCGAGAAGCTGGCGGCCTTCACCTTCTGGGGCTGGACCGCGGTGATCGTGCTGGCCGCGATCACGCTGCCGCTGGGCTACACCACCTCCAAGGAATATGCCGAGCTGGAATGGCCGATCGACCTGCTGATCACGGTGGTGTGGGTGTCCTACGCGCTGGTGTTCTTCGGCACCATCATCAAGCGCAAGGTCAAGCACATCTACGTTTCCAACTGGTTCTTCGGTGCCTACATCCTGGTGATCGCGATTCTTCACCTGGTCAACAGCGCCGAGTTGCCGGTGACGATGACCAAGTCCTACTCGGCCTACGCCGGGGTGCAGGACGCGATGGTGCAGTGGTGGTACGGCCATAACGCGGTGGGCTTCTTCCTCACCACCGCCTTTCTCGGCATGATGTACTACTTCATTCCGAAGCAGGCCGGCCGCCCGATCTACTCCTACCGCCTGTCGGTCGTCCACTTCTGGTCGCTCAACTTCATCTACATGTGGGCCGGCCCGCACCACCTGCAGTACACCGCGCTGCCGGACTGGGCGCAGTCGCTCGGCATGGTGTTTTCCCTGATGCTGCTGGCGCCTTCCTGGGGCGGCATGATGAACGGCATCATGACGCTGTCAGGCGCGTGGCACAAACTGCGCACCGACCCGATCCTGAAGTTCATGGTGACCGCGCTGTCGTTCTACGGCATGTCGACCTTCGAAGGCCCGATGATGTCGATCAAGACGGTCAATGCGCTCTCCCACTACACCGAATGGACCATCGGCCACGTGCACTCTGGCGCGCTGGGCTGGGTGGCGATGATCACCATCGGCTCGATGTACTACCTGATTCCGCGCCTGTTCGGCCGCGAGTCGATGTTCAGCACCAAGCTGATCGAGTGGCATTTCTGGCTGTCGACCATCGGCGTGGTGCTGTACATCGCCTCGATGTGGATCGCCGGGGTGGCGCAGGGACTGATGTGGCGCGCGTCGAACGTCGATGGCACGCTGACCTACAGCTTCGCCCAGGTGCTCAACACCATGTATCCGTTCTACGGCATTCGTCTGCTGGGCGGCTTGTTGTTCTTCGGCGGCATGCTGATGATGACGTACAACGTCTGGAAGACCGTGCGGCTGGGCCGCGTGGTGAATGACGCCCCCATCCCGCAAGCTGTCCACGCCTAAGGAGACCGAACATGATTTCGCATGAAACCATCGAAAAGAACCTCGGTCTGCTGATCGTGCTGACCATCCTCATCGTCAGCGTCGGCGGCCTGGTGCAGATCGTGCCGCTGTTCTTCCAGACTTCGACCACCACGTCGGTGGCAGGCCTGAAACCCTACACGGCGCTGCAGCTGTCGGGACGCGACATCTACATCCGCGAAGGCTGCGTCGGCTGCCACTCGCAGATGGTGCGTCCGTTCCGCGCCGAGACCGAGCGCTACGGCCACTATTCGGTGGCGGGCGAATTCTCCTACGACCGTCCCTTCCTGTGGGGCTCCAAGCGCACCGGGCCGGACCTGCAGCGCGTGGGCGGACGCTATTCGGACGCCTGGCACGTGGCGCACCTGCTGAATCCGCGCGACGTGGTGCCGGAATCCAACATGCCAGCCTACCCGTGGCTGGACCGGCCGCTGCAGGACGCCGCCATCCAGCGCAAGATGCGCATGCTGAACGTCGTCGGCCATGGCTACAGCGAGCAGGAAATCAACGACGCGCCCGCCGAACTGGAAGGCAGAACCGAGATGGACGCGGTCATCGCCTACCTGCAGGTGCTGGGCATCCACGCCCCGAAGAACTGAGCCCGCCATGGACAGCGGAATGATCAGCGGCATCGTCACGGTGGTCTTCGTCGTGGTCTTTATCGGCATCGTCTGGTGGGCCTACAGCCGCGGCAACAAGCAGCGTTTTGAAGACGCCGGTCGCCTGCCTTTCGAAGAAGACGACGCCCAGGGGACACCGTCCCCGCGGGACATCACGCCCGGCAAACAAGGAGACAAATAATGAGTGATTTCACACACGGCTTCTGGCCAATTTACATCAGCGTGCTCACCGTGGTGAGCATCATCGGCACCTGGATTTTTCTCAGGTCGCAGACGACCCGCAAGCTCGCCCCCGGCGAGAAGCCCGAGCTGATGAAACATACCTGGGACGGCGATTTGCAGGATCTCAACAACCCGCTGCCGCGCTGGTGGCTGGGCCTGTTCTACGGCACCCTGGTGTTTGCCGTTGTGTATCTGCTGCTGTGGCCGGGACTGGGCAACTACCCCGGCCTGCTGAAATGGACGCAGATCGGCGAATACGAGGCCGAAGTGCAAAAGGCCGAAGCCCAATTCCAGCCGGTGTACGCAAAATTCATGCAGCAGGACGTCGCCACCGTGGCCGCCGACCCCGATGCGCGCGCGATCGGCAGGAACCTGTTTCTGACCTATTGCTCCCAATGCCACGGCTCGGATGCGGCGGGCTCCAGGGGCTATCCCAACCTGACCGACGGCGACTGGCTCTACGGCGGCGACCCCGACACCATCCGGGCCACCATCACCGATGGCCGTTCGGGGATGATGCCGCCGATGGGTGAAGCGCTGGGCACGCAGGGCACGAAGGAGGTGGCGAACCATGTGCTGTCGCTGGCGGGGCGCCCGCACGATGCCGCGCTCGCCGAGGTCGGACGTTCGAAATTCGCGGAAAACTGCGCGGCCTGCCACATGCCGGACGGCACCGGCATGCAGGCGATGGGCGCGCCCAACCTCACCAACAATGTGTGGCTGTATGGCGGCTCGGAAGCGGCGATCATCGAGTCCATTACCAAGGGCCGCAACGGCGTGATGCCCAGCATCGACCAGACGCTTGGCACCACCTCCAACAAGGAAGCCAAGCTGCATCTGCTGACGGCTTACGTGTACGGCCTGTCGCAAAAGCGGTAAACACGGAAACGGCCCGCCGGAATGTTCCGGCGGGCCGCTTGAACGTATTGCGCTGACCCCGTCTTCAGTACGTTCAAGCGGCCCAGACCTTCCACGGAAAACGCAGTGACAGACGACAAGCAGCCCACGCCACCCTCAGCCGACGTCCCGATCGAACAGCAGCTTTATGCGATCCGGCAGATCATCCAGCCGCGCGCGGTGCACGGGGTGTTCGCCAACTGGCGCATCGCGCTGGTGCTGCTGACCCAGGCGGTGTATTACGGCCTGCCCTGGCTGCAGTGGGACAACCGGCAGGCGGTGCTGTTCGATCTGGCCGCGCGCAAGTTCTACATCTTCGGGCTGGTGTTCTGGCCGCAGGATTTCGTTTATCTGACCGGTCTTCTGGTCCTGGCGGCCCTGGCGCTGTTCCTGTTCACCGCGGTCGCCGGTCGCTTGTGGTGCGGCTATGCCTGCCCGCAAACCGTGTACACCGAACTCTTCATGTGGGTGGAAAGCTGGCTGGAAGGCGACCACCTCGCACGCAAGAAACTCGACAAGTCGCCATGGAACGCCAACAAGCTGCGCCGCCGCGGCCTGAAGCATTTTGTCTGGGTGCTGATTGCGCTGTGGACCGGCTTCACCTTCGTCGGCTACTTTACGCCGATCCAGATGCTGGTGACCGAAACGCTCAGCGCCAGCCTCGGTCCGTGGGAAAGCTTCTGGATCCTGTTCTACGGCTTTGCCACCTGGGGCAATGCCGGTTTCATGCGCGAGCAGGTCTGCAAGTACATGTGCCCGTATGCGCGCTTCCAGAGCGTGATGTTCGACTCCGACACGCTGACGGTGACCTACGACAGATCACGCGGCGAACCGCGCGGGTCGCGCAGCAAGAAGGCCGACTACAAGGCTCTGGGGCTGGGCGACTGCGTCGACTGCGGCGTCTGCGTGCAGGTCTGCCCGACCGGCATCGACATCCGCGACGGCCTGCAATACGAATGCATCGGCTGCGCCGCCTGCATCGACGGCTGCGACCAGATCATGGACAAGATGGGCTATCCGCGCGGGCTGATCCGCTACACCACCGAGAACGTGGTGAAAGGAAAATACCCCGACAGCGGCATCGTCAAGCACATCCTGCGCCCGCGCACCATCATCTACACCGTGCTGCTGGCGCTGCTCTCCGGCGCCTTCGTTTACAGCCTCGCCACCCGCGTGCCGCTCCGCGTCGACGTGATACGCGACCGCGTCACCCTGTCGAAGGAAACCGACGAGGGCCTGATCGAAAACGTCTACCGGCTGCAGATCATCAACAAGGACAGCCAGCCGCACCGCTACACCGTCCAGGCACAGGGAATCGACGGCTTGAGCGTGGTGATGGCCAGCCGTGAAATCGCAGCCGCCCCCTTGCAGACCATCGACATTCCCGTAAGCCTGGTGGCCGATCCGGTCGAGTTGAAAAGCCGCTCGATCGAGGTGATGTTCACCATCCAGTCCATCGACGAACCCCGCATCAAGGACACCGTCGCCACCAAATTCTTCAACAGATGACCCTAGGGTTTCGAAGATCATGAACAAGCCACTCAGCATCCCTGCAAGCAAGCCCTGGTACCGCGAATTCTGGCCGTGGTTTCTCATCAGCCTGCCCGCCACCGCGGTCATCGCCGGCCTCGCCACGGTCTGGATCGCCCATCAGAGTGCCGATGGCCTGGTGGTCGGCGATTATTACAAGGCCGGGCTGGCCATCAACCAGACGCTGGCGCGCGACGACACGGCCCGGGCACTGGCGCTGACCGCCACCCTGCAGGGCGGCGGCGACACCCTGGCGCTGACGCTGGCGGGCCGCCTGCGGACCTATCCGGACCAGCTCAGCCTCACGCTGGCCCATCCGACCCGTCAGGGCCAGGATCAGACGCTCGCCTTCAGCCATGCCGGCGGCGGGCATTACCGCGCCGCGCTGCCCGCCCTGCCGGACGGGAAATGGCTCGCGCTGCTCGCCGATGCTGCCGCCACCTGGCGGCTGTCAGGCGTGCTGCACACCCCGTTCAGCCAGTCCGTCACCTTGGCGACGGATGCCGAATCCACCGTTCCACCCCAGGGAGACTAAGAAATGGACGCCGTACTCAGTTTGCTGTTTACCCACCCGATTGGCCTGTTGAGCCTGTTCACCATCCTGTTCATCATCGGCATGGCGATTTACCTGGTGATCTGGTACAGGCGCAAGATGAACAACCCGGACGAATAACGCCGACCTGACGAGGAGCACGCCATGATGCAGCGCCTGACCCACATTCTGTGGCCGTCCTTTCTGGTTGCCGGGGTGGCCAACATCGTCTTTGCCACCCTGTTCGACCCGCTGGAGATCATGTATCGCGGCGAGGCGCTGATCGAGCATCGCATCGCCGCCTACACCCTCGGTTTTTTCGTTTTCTGGCTGCTCGGCATCTCGTCCAGCATGCTGACCTGCTACTTCCAGCGCGGCGCCGACGAGATCAACCGCTGCCCGCTCCCCCCACGCAACCGACCGGCCGGCTGCCCCAAGCGCGAGGATGAGGACGCCCGCTGCTAGGCCGTCCGCGAATAGCGCGGCTTGTCGCTGGCCGCTTCCTTGAGATAACGGTCGAAACACATGCCGATATTGCGCAGGAACAGGCGGCCCGTGGGGGTGACGCTGATTCTGTCGGTTGCGAGATCCACCAGCCCATCGTCGGACAGCGGCCGCAAGTCGGTCAACGCATCGGCAAAATAGTCAGTAAACGCGATGCCCCATTCGCCGCCGAACGCGGCAAAATCCAGCTCCAAATCGCACATCACGCGGGTGATGGCTTCGCGCCGAATCTGGTCGTCGCGGGTGAGCCTGATGCCGCGCTCGACGGCGAATCCGGTGGCGGCGACGCGTTCCTGATAGCGCTTGAGCTTCTTTTCGTTCTGCATGTAGGTGTCGGCCGTCTGGCTGATGCTGGACGCGCCGAAAGCGAGGATGTCGCTGTCCTTGTGCGTGGTGTAGCCCTGAAAATTTCGCCATAGCGTCTTGTTCTGCTGCGCGCGCACCAGTTCGTCGTCGGGACGGGCGAAGTGGTCGAGCCCGATATTGACGTAGCCCGCCGCGCCCAGCGCCTCGTTCACCGCCTGCTGCAGGCCCAGGCGGGCCGCCAGGTCGGGCAGGTCGGCATCGCGGATCAGCAACTGGTGCTTCTTCAGCCACGGCACGTGGGCATAGCCGAACACCGCCAGCCGATCGGGCGCCCACGCCACCACCTGTTCCAGCGTGCGGCTGAAGCTTTCGACCGTCTGTTTCGGCAGGCCGACGATGAGGTCGAGGTTGATGCTGGAAAAGCCCAGTTCGCGCGACCAGTCGATCACCTGCCGGATCAGGTCCGCGGACTGGATGCGGTTGACCGCCTGCTGCACCGCCGGGTCCATGTCCTGCACCCCGAACGACACGCGGTTGAAGCCGGATTCGCGCAAGGCTGCCAGATGCTCGCGCGTCAGTTCGCGCGGATCGGCTTCGCAGCTGATTTCGGCATCGGGGGCCACGCTGAAATACCGCCGCATCATCGCCATCAGGCGGCGGATGTCGTCGGGACTCAGATAGGTCGGGGTGCCGCCGCCCCAGTGCAGCTGGTGCACCACGCGCTTCGGGTCGACCAATGCCGCGGTGCGCGCCATTTCGCGCTCGAGCGTCGCCAGATAGGGCTCGACCTTGCTGTAGTCGCGTGTCGCCACCATATTGCAGCCGCAGTAGTGGCAAAGCGAATCGCAGAACGGGATGTGGGCATACAGCGACAGCTCGCGATCCGGCGCCGGTGCGGCCAGCGCCTCCGTCCAGTCCGCTTCGCCAAAGCCGGTGTGGAAATACGGCGCGGTGGGATACGAGGTGTAACGCGGCCCGGGTACGCTGTACTTGCGGAGGAGGTCCAGGGTGGTCGACGTCATCTTGGCGCCCTTATTACAGATAATAGTGTCTTTTTATCACAGCACGAACCTGAAATCCAGCATGGCACCAGGCCGTGGCGCCCACCCGCTTTTGCGGTAAAGTTCAGCACTGAAAAACCGTTGGTATGCGTACGCGTCTGGAAAACCCATGTCACCTGCCCCATTGCTGAACGTCATTCGTTTTTTGCTGCTCGCGCTGCTGCTCGGCGCCGCGCCCGCACGCGCCGACGAAGCTGCCGATCTGGCGCAAAGGGTCCACGAGCGCCCCAATGGCCGCGACCTCACCACACTGGGCCGCATGGTGCTGACCGAAAAGGGCCACGCGCCACGCATCCGCGAAATCGTCACCTATCGCCTCGATCAGGCGGGCGACGAAACCGCCAACCTGATCCGCTTTCTCGACCCGGAAGACATCGCCGGAACCGGTCTGCTCAGCATAGACAAAGCCGACGGCAATACCGACCAGTGGCTGTATCTGCCCGCACTCGACCGGGTTCGGCGCATTTCCAGCGACCGCAAGGGCGGCCGTTTCGTCGGCTCCGACCTGTATTTTGAAGACCTGCAGGAGCGCAAGCCGTCAAAAGACCGCCATCGCCTGCTCGGCCAGCAGACCGAAAACGGCATTCTCTGCGACGTGCTCGAAAGCGTGCCGACAGACCCCAAGGAGTCGGCCTACAGCAAGCGCATCAGCTGGATCGACCCCGCCACCGCCATTCCGCAGCGGGTGGACTATTTCGAGAAAGGCGCCGCCACCCCCAGCAAGCGCTGGCTGCTGCGCAGCAAGAAGCGCAACCAGGGCTACTGGACGCTGACCGACAGCCGCATGATCAATCTGTCCAGCGGACACGAAACCCGAATGGTGGTCGACGTTGCGCTGTACGACCAGAAGCTGCCTGCCCGATTGTTCACCTCACAAGCCCTGGCCGACGAAAGCCTGGAATCGGAGTACCGCCCATGAGCAAGCTGCTGCTGACCCTGAGTCTCTCGCTTGTCCTGCCCGGCTTTGCGCTGGCCGAACTGCCACCGCCGCGCACCCCGGCGCAGGACCCAGCGGATGACCTACCGCCGCCACGCAGCACGACGCGCAAGCCGCGTGCTGTGCAGCCGGAGGCTGCGCCTGCCGCTGCCGCGCCGCGGGTGAACAGCGCGGACGATCTGCCGCCGCCCGCCGCACGCACCCGCGGGGCGACGGCGCGTGGCTTCCAGCCATCGCTCAAGTTTGGCGTCGACGACCTGCTGCTGGAAGCGGGGGCGCTGCCCGACGCGCATGAAGCCGACACCTATTCCACCCTGCGCACCAGCGCCTACGTGCTGTGGCAGCCCAGCCGCGACTGGGAATTCCGCGCCGGCACGCGGCTCGACGGCATGATGCAGGCCGGCGGTGCCACCGACCACGACGAAATGCTGGCCGACTACACCGACACCTATGTGCGCTACCGCGGCGGCGACACCCGCCTGACCCTCGGCGCGCAGACCATCATCTGGGGCCGCGCCGACGAAATCCCGCTGGCCGACCGCGTCAGCCGCGCCGACCTTACCCGCTTCGTCCTCGACGACCTGGCCGACCGCCGCCGCGCCCAGCTGGCCGCGCGCTGGGAACAGACCTTCGGCGACTACAAGCTGGACGCGGTATGGCTGCCGGTCTTCCGCGGCGCGCAGTTGCCGGATGTCGCCAGCGTGTGGAGCCCGGTCAACCGCAGCACCGGCCAGATCATCGGTATCGATCCGGCACTGACCGGATGGGTGAGTGGCGCGCGCATCGACGAGGACGAACACGGCAGCGGCGGCGGCGCCCTGCGCCTGACCAGGACCGGCGAACCATTCGACTTCGGCGTGACGCTGGCGCGCACCCGGCAGTCGCTGCCGTACTACCGGGTTGATCTGACCAATCTGGCGCTCACCGCCGTGCATCCCTACAACACCTTTGTCGGCGCCGACCTGGAACTGGTGAGCGGCGGCCTCACCTGGCGCACGGAACTCGGCTACACCGACAACGTGCCGGTGACCCGGCCGACCACCGCGATGGACACCACGCATGCGCTCGACTGGATCGGTGCAGTTGAATTTTTCCCGGGCGGCGGTGACACCCGCATCAACCTGCAGCTGGTCGCCCATGCGCTGCAAACCGACCGCGGCATCCTCGAACTGAAGGAATACTACGGCGCCAACGGCGAAATCGAAACAAGCTTCGGCCAGGACCGCTGGCGGGCCGGCATGCGCTTTTCCGGCGGGTTCAACGTCAAGGACATCTACCTCAGTCCCAAGCTCAGCTACGTCGGCTGGGAGCCGCACGAACTGTACGTCGCCGCGCATTATTTCGATGGCGACGCGCGCACCCTGGGCGGCTTTCACCAGGACCACTCGCTGATCACGCTGGGCCTGCGTACCCGCTTCTGATGATCCGCGCGGCATGACATGCTGAAACCCTGGTTCAATGGCAGCCGCATGCTGCCGCCGTGGCTGGCGCTGGCACTGCTGCTCGGCATCCAGCTGGCGTCACTGCCGTTCCTGTTGAAGATCCACTTCAACAATGCGGGGGATATCTACTCCCCGCCCGATGCACCCATCATCCAGCTGCGCGAATCGCTGTTCCGCGAGTTTCCCGGCGACGAGGCGCTGATCGTCCTGTTCGAGGGCGACGCGCTCTACACGCCGGAATTTCTGGCCGCGCTCCACCGTGTGGCTGAAACCATGCAGGCGCATCCCTCGGTCGACCGGGTGCTGACGCTGACCACGGTGGAGCATATCGACGCCACCGACGACGGCTTTGCCGTGTCGCTGCTGATCGACCCGGACGAGCTGGATGCCCGCACCCCCGCGCAATGGCAGGCGCGTGTACAGGGCGACACGTTTGCGCCGGGGCTGCTCGCTTCGCCTGACGGCCGTGCCGTGGCGCTCGTGGTGCGCCCACGCATCCTCAAGGAAAGCCTCGCCCGGCGCGACATCCGGATCGCGCTCGATGCCGCCGTCGCCGCCGAAAAGCTGGACACCTTCCATAGCGCCACAGCCGGAAGCGTGGCGCAGACCGTCGAGGAGCTGCGTTCGATCTGGCGTGACAGCGCGATATTCATTCCGCTCACCGTCGTCATCGGCCTGGCGCTGATGTGGTGGGTCGTCGGACGCGTGCGCCCGGTGGTGGTGGGGGGCCTTGCCATGGGCACGGTGGTATCGGCCAGCGTCGCCGGGCTGGTCATCTCCGGACAGCCCTACACGCCGATCACCGCCATGATCCCCACCCTGATGGCGGCCTATACCACCGCCACCCTGCTGCATCTGTACGCGGCCATCCAGCGCGCGCGCATCGCCCGGTTGCCGCGGCCGCGGCGCATCGCGCGCGCGCTGTCCGAAACCTTCAAGCCCGGGCTGTTCAATGTGCTGACCACCGGCGCCGGACTGTTAAGCCTGCTGTGGGTGGACATTCCGCCGGTGCAGGCCTTCGGCCTGTCGGGCGCGATCGGCACGCTGATGGTGTTCCTGACGGTGTTCATCCTGGTGCCGCCAATCCTGCTGAAATGGGACACCCCGCGCTGGCCGCGCCGCGGCTCGGGGCTGGGGCACGCGCGTCACGTCGCGGCGGCGGTGGCCGTGTTCAGCCTGCGCAACGCGAAGGCGGTGCTGGCCGGCACCGCCCTCGTCGTGCTGGCGACCATTCCGCTGGTGATGCAGGTCAAGGTGGAGTCGAACCTGATCGAGTTTTTCGCGCCCGATCACAGCATCAGCCGCAGCACCGACCGCGTGGAAAACGCGCTATCCGGCGTGACCGGACTTGAAATCATCCTCACCGGCAGCGAGCGCGACAGCCTCAAGGACCCGGCCAGGCTGGCGCAAATCAAGGCGCTGCAAACCTGGGTGGAACAGCTGCCGGAAGTCGACCGCAGTTTTTCGCTGGTCGACGTGCTGGAAGAAATGAATCGCGCCCTCAGCGGCGAGGACCTCGGCGAGAACGCACTGCCGGACAACCGCAGGCTGGTCGAGCAGCTGCTGTTGATCTATGACGGCAAGGATCTATACGAGCTGGTCAACCGCGAATTCCAGCGCGGCCGCATCACCCTCAGCCTCAACGTGCATGGCGCCAACGAGATCAGCCGGGTGATCGACAAGGTGCGCGCGCATGTCGCGGCGCAGCCGATTGCGGGCACGGAGATCGATCTCGCAGGCTACGGGCGGCTGTTTTCGGATCAGGAAGACCGCATTGTCGACGGCCAGGTGAAAAGTTTTGCCTCCGCATTCCTGCTGATCCTGCTGCTGATGGCCTTGCTGTTCCGCTCGTTCCGCGGCGCCCTGATCTGCCTGGTGCCGAATCTGGCGCCGCTGTTCTTCATTTTCGTCATGATGGGGGCGACCGGCATCGCACTCGATGTGGCCACCGTGCTGATCGCCGGCGTCATTCTCGGCATCACGGTGGACGACACCATCCATCTCTATCACGGCTATCTGCACCGCATCCAGCACGGTGTCAGCCCGGTGTTCGCCATCATCCGCAGCGTGGAAAGCTCGGGACGCGCGATCATCGCCATCTCGATCATTCTGATCGTCCAGTTCAGCCTGCTGGGGTTGTCCGACTTCCGCCCCACTGCGCATTTCGGCATGCTGTGCGCGGTCGGCCTGTTCGCCGGCCAACTGTTTGAGATGCTGCTGATGCCCGCCCTGCTCGGCCTGCGCTTGCGCAGGCCGCGGCAAGCCGTCACGGCACGGTAATCTTCAGCGCGACAAACTCGTCGTTGAACAGGTCCACCTCGTCGCCCGAGGCAAACTGCCAGCCTTCCAGGTGGCCAAAATCGGTTCTGGACCTGGGGGCCAGTTCGAGTTGGAAGCGATCGGCGGTCGACGAGGCGGGGTTGCGCACGGCCAGCACCACGGCCAGATAGCGATCGCTGGTGTTTTCGATCATCGCAACCAGACCCTGGCCCAGCATCGACGAGCGAAAGCCGACCACCAGCGGGAGCGCGGGCCTGGCCATTTCCCGTGCCTTCTGGGCATCGGCTTCCCGGTAGGCCAGCCGCGCTTTGAGCTGCTCGATTTCGCGCAGGTGCTCGGTCAGCTGGTTGCGCGCATCGATCAGATCACGCTCGGTCTGCTGGCGGGTTTCGGCTTCCTTCGACAGCCGCCGCTTCACCTCGTCCAGATCGACATTGAGCATGAAGACATACAGTGCCAGGCCACACACCAGCATCAACAGCACGGCATTGAGGCCGATGGAGACGACCAGCCCGCGCCGCTTCGGCTGATTCGGAGAAGGGTCCGCCATGACGTGCTCCGTGCTCAGCCGGTGTTGCGCATCCCGGCGGCGATGGCATTGATCGACCGCTTTAGCGGGGTCAGCCAGCTGTCCTGCTCGGATTCCCACACGCTATCGGTGCGATAACGCTTCAGCATCAGCACCTGGATGTGGTTGATGGGGTCGATGTAGGGACGGCGCCGCGAAATCGACAACGCCAGCGATGGGTTGTCCTCCAGCAGGGTCTCGATCTGCACGACCTGCTTGACGCCGGCCACCGTGAGCGCGAATTCGTCCGCAATCGTGCGGTAGATCGTCATGGTGTTCGGGTGATCGCACAGGCGCGCGTACTCCTCGGCGATTTCCATGTCAGCCTTGGTCAGCGCCATCTGCACGTTGGACAACAAGCTGCGGAAGAACGGCCATTCGCGATACATCGCCCGCAGGTGCGCGAGGCCGTCCGGCTGGCGGTCGATGAAGCCCTGCAAGGCGCTGCCGATGCCATACCAGGCAGGCAGCGTATGGCGCGACTGCGCCCAGCCGAACACCCACGGAATCGCGCGGATCGAGCCCAGCGAGCGGTCGGCCTTCTTGCGATGCGACGGGCGGCTGCCGATGTTGAGCAGGCCGATTTCGGTGACCGGCGTGCTCTCGTAGAAATAATCGATGAAGCCCGGCGTGCCGATGAGCGCACGGTAGGCGGTCTCGCCCGCCGCCGCGATGTCGCGCATCCAGTCGAGGTAGTCCCGCGGATAACACACTTCACAGTGCGCCAGCGCGGTGGCGCTGGCCTTCAAGAGGCCGGTGACGCCCATGCCGATTTCGTAGTTGGCGGTTTCCGGATTGCTGTACTTGTAATACAGCATCTCGCCCTGCTCGGTGAACTTGATTTCGCCGTTCACGGTGCCGGGCGGCTGCGACAGGATCGCATCGTGGGTGGGGCCGCCACCACGCCCGACGGTGCCGCCGCGCCCATGGAACAGGCGGCATTCGATGCCGTGCTGCCGGGTCAGCGCGATGATGGAAAGCTGCGCCTGATAAAGGTTCCAGTTCGACGCCAGGATGCCGCCGTCCTTGCACGAATCGGAGTAGCCGAGCATGACTTCCTGGCGGTTGCCGTCGGACGCCACCAGCGAACGATAGACCTTGCTGGAAAACAGCTGGTCGAGAATCGCCTGGCTGCGCTGCAGGTCGTCCACCGTCTCGAACAGCGGCGCCACCAGGATGCGGCAGAACCACTCATGCCCGTTGTGACCGCACAAGCCGACCAGCCGCGCCAGCAGCATCACTTCCATCACGTGCGACGCGTTGTGGGTCATCGAAATCACATAGGTGCCGAAGACGTCGTCGCCCACCTCGGCCTTCAATTTGGCCATGCGCCGGAACACCGCGAGCGCTTCGCGCGCTTCGTCGTCCAGCGCGGCATCGTCCACCTCGATCGGGGCGATGCGGCCAATCCACGCGGCCAGCCGCTGCAGCCGCTCGGCTTCGGCCGCGCCGTTGTAGTCGAAATCGGGATCGAGCTGTTGCAAGACAGCGGCGACCGCGCGCGTATGCACGGTCGATTCCTGGCGGATGTCGAGCTGCAGCAAATGAAAGCCGAAGCTTTCGACCAGCCGGATCAACGCCTGCAGGTCCTGCATGGCGACAATACGGTCGCCATGGCTGATCAGCGAATCGCGCAGCAGATAGAGGTCGTCGAGGAAAGCGGCGGCGTTTTCGTACGCCAGATGCGCGGTGAAGCTCGACACGTCGGCCAGGCACTGGTGGACGTAGGACAGGTTGGCATCCAGCCGCGCCATCATCATCGCCGCCATGCGGCGGTAAGGTTCGCGGCTGTAGATCTGCACCGCGGTGCCGCGGAACACCTGCTCGCCAAATTCATCTTCGTATTCCAGGAGGCGCGCCAGGAAGGGCTCGGAAGGCGTGCACCAGTCGCTGCTGTGGGTAAGCGTCTGGCGCAGGTCGAGCACCCGCTCACGGTATTCGTCGAGCGCCTGCTGCATTTGTCTATGCACGGTCCATTCGGTAACGTCCGCCGTCACGAAGGGGTTGCCGTCGCGGTCGCCGCCGATCCACGAACCGAAGCGGATAAAGCTCGGCACGCTGATCGGCGCGACGCCCTCGGCGTTGACGCCGTAATGCTTGCGCAGCGCCTTCTCGAAGTACTCATACGCCTTCGGCACCGCCTCGAACAGGCTTTCCCGCACGTAATACAGGCCGTTGCGCACTTCGTCGCGCACTTCCAGCTTGGCGCTGCGCAGTTCGTCGGTGCGCCACATCACCTGGATTTCGGCCGCCAGCTCCGCTTCCAGTTCGCGCTGATCGATCACCCCCAGCGTCGGGCTGTACATCTGGTCGCAAATCAGGAACACCCGGCGCACCCCTTCCATCACCGCGCGACGGCGCGCTTCGGTGGGATGCGCGGTGAACACCGGCGCGTAGTGCAGCCGGTTGAGCATGTCCTGCAGGGTAGTGACCGGGATGCCCTGCGCCTTGAGATCGGCCACGGTGCGGTCGAACGAGCCCTCCCACAGCGGCATCCCGTGCGACAGCATGCGGCGGCGGTTGCGGTGGGAAAAGCTTTCTTCCGCCACGTTGACCAGCATGAAATAGCTGGAAAAGGCGCGCACCACCAGCTCGACCTTGGTGGCCGGCATGGCGTCGATCATCGCCATCAGCTCGGTGCGACGCTGCTGGTCTTCCTGCTGGTGCAGTTCGGCAAAACCGCGGCGCAGGGTTTCCACCGCCTCGAACACGTCTTCGCCGGCAAACTGCAGCAGCACCTGACCCAGCAGGGTGCCCAGCAGTTTGACCTGCGCGCGCAGGTGGTCGTCGGTCAGGAGGTTTTCGGGAGCATTCATGGCAAGGGAGCGCCCGGCAAAGCGGGTTTCAATGCGGCAAAGCCCGCTATTTTCGCATAGACGGCGCGATCACCCAACCGCGCGCCGCGCGTTGCGGAACATCCGCAACCACGGGGCGGCGCCGCGCATGCCGTCCGGCTTCCACGACAGCTGCGCGGCGCGGAACACGCGCTCCGGGTGCGGCATCAGGATGCTGAAGCGGCCATCCGCGGTGGTGAAGCCGGTCAGCCCGCCGGGCGAGCCGTTGGGGTTGGCCGGATAGGCCTCGCTCGGCGCGCCGCGGTGATCGACGTAACGCAGCGTGGCCTGCGCCTCAGCTGCATGCCCCGGCTCGCGGAACACAACCCGGCCCTCGCCGTGCGACACCGCGATCGGCATCACCGATCCCGCCATGTCGGCGAAGAACAGCGACGGCGAGGCCAGCACCTCGACCAGCGCGAAGCGCGCCTCGAACTGCTCCGACAGGTTGCGCTCAAAACGCGGCCAGGCCGCCGCGCCCGGGATCAGGTCGTGCAGCTGGCTCATCATCTGGCAGCCGTTGCACACGCCCAGCGCGAAGGTGTCGGCGCGCTCGAAGAAGGCCGCGAACTGGTCGCGCGCACGGGCGTTGAACAGGATCGACTTGGCCCAGCCGCCGCCCGCGCCCAGCACGTCGCCATAGCTGAAGCCGCCGCACGCGGCGAGTCCGCTGAAGTCGGCCAGACTGACCCGTCCGGACAAGATGTCGCTCATGTGGATGTCGACGGCGGCAAAGCCGGCGGCGTCGAACGCGGCGGCCATCTCGACCTGGCCGTTGACGCCCTGCTCGCGCAGCACCGCGACGCGCGGGCGCTTGCCGCTCGCAATGAAGGGCGCGGCGATGTCGGCGTCGAGGTCGAAGCCCGGCGCATAGTGCAGGCCGGGGTCGGCGGCGTCGGCGTGACGGGCGAATTCCTGCTCGGCGCAGACCGGGTTGTCGCGCAGCTTCGCCATTTCGTAGCTGGTGCGCGCCCAGGCGCTTTGCAGCGTGGCACGCGCCTCGTCGAAAACCACCTGGCCGCCGCGCAGCACGCGCAGGCGGTCAGCCGTATTCGGCTGGCCGATGACATGGAATTCGCCGCGCAGGCCGGCGTCGAGGAAGGCCTGCATGACCACCTGGGTGTCGCCGCGCCGCACTTGCAGCACCGCGCCGGCCTCCTCGCTGAACAGCACGTTGAAGATGCGCTGCGTGACGTCGCCCGGGCTCAGCATCTCCGGTTCCGGCATGCCCAGATCATCGACCTCGTGGCGAATCTGGTCGAGGCACAACTCGTCGACGTCCAGGTCCACCCCGCAATGGCCGGCAAAGGCCATTTCGGCCAGCGCGGCGAACAGGCCGCCGTCGGAACGGTCGTGATAGGCAAGCAGCCTGCCAGCAGTGTTGAGCGCCTGCACGGTGTCGAAGAACGCGGCGAGCGCCGCCGGCGCCGGCGCGTCCGGGCAGCGGTCGCCCACCTGCTTGTAGGCCTGGGCAAAGCTCGATGCGCCGAGGCGGTTCCGGCCCAGTCCGAGGTCGATCAACACGAGATCGGACTCGCCGGCGTCGGTGCGCAGCTGCGGCGTCAGGTGCCGCGTCGCGTCGGGCGTGTTGGCGAACGCCGAAATCACCAGCGAGATCGGCGAGGTCACCGCTTTCTGCTCGCCGGCGTCCTGCCACAGCGTCTTCATGCTCATCGAATCCTTGCCGACCGGGATGGAGACCCCCAGCGCCTGGCAATACCTCGAGACCGCCGCCACGGTGTCGAACAGCGCGGCATCCTCGCCCGGGTGGCCGGCCGGCGCCATCCAGTTGGCCGACAGCTTCACCGCGGTGAGGCCGTCGACGCGCGCGGCGGCGAGGTTGGTGATCGCCTCGACGATGGCCATGCGTCCCGACGCCGGGGCATCGATCAAGGCCAGCGGCGCCTTCTCGCCGATGGAGAACACTTCGCCCTGAGTCGTCTGATAACCCGCCAGCGTGATCGCGCAGTCGGCGACGGGAACCTGCCAGGGGCCGACGCACTGGTCACGCGCGGTCAACCCGCCAACGGTGCGGTCGCCGATGGCGATCAGGAACATCTTCGACGCCACGCCGGGCATCGCCAGCACACGATAAACGGCGACCTTGAGGTCGATGCCGTCGAGCGCCAGCGGCGCCGGCAGGGTCGGCTGGTGCGCGACGTCACGCGTCATCTTGGGCGGCTTGCCGAGGATCACATCCAGGCTCACGTCCACCGGCGCATTCTCGAAATGACTATCGGTCACCAACAGATGGTTGTCTTCGGTGGCTTCGCCCAGCACGGCAAACGGGCAGCGTTCACGCTCGCAGATGGCGCGGAATTCGTCGAGGCGCGCCGGCGGAATCGCCAGCACATAGCGCTCCTGCGCCTCGTTGCACCAGATTTCGCGCGGCGACATGCCGGACTCCTCCGACGGCGCGGCGCGCAGCTCGAAGCGGCCGCCGCGGCCGCCGCCGTGCACCAGTTCGGGCAGCGCGTTGGACAGGCCGCCGGCGCCGACGTCGTGGATCGACAGGATCGGATTGGCCTCGCCGAGCTGCCAGCAGCGGTCGATGACCTCCTGCGCGCGCCGCTCCATTTCCGGGTTGCCGCGCTGCACCGAATCGAAGTCGAGGTCGGCGGCGTTGGCCCCGGTGTCCATCGACGAGGCGGCGCCGCCGCCCAGCCCGATCAGCATGCCGGGGCCGCCGAGTTGAATGAGCAGCGTGCCGACCGGCAGCATTTTCTTGTCGACATGGTCGGCGCGGATGCTGCCGACGCCGCCCGCCAGCATGATGGGCTTGTGGTAGCCGCGCCGCTGCCCGGCGACCGTCTCTTCGAAGGTGCGGAAATAACCCGCCAGGTTGGGGCGGCCGAATTCGTTGTTGAACGCCGCCGCGCCGATCGGGCCTTCGAGCATGATCGCGAGCGGGGTGACGATGCGCTCGGGTTTGCCGTAGGCGCCTGCTTCCCACGCTTGCTCGAAACCGGGAATGTTGAGGTTGGACACCGAAAACCCGGCGAGGCCGGCCTTGGGTTTTGACCCGGTGCCGGTCGCGCCCTCGTCGCGGATTTCACCGCCGCTGCCGGTGGCCGCGCCGGCGAAAGGCGAGATCGCCGTCGGGTGGTTGTGCGTCTCCACCTTCATCAGCACGTGGGTCAGCTCGCTGCTGTAAGCGTAGCTGCCGTCGGCGCGCGGGTAGAAGCGGTCGATCCGCGCGCCTTCGATGACCGAAGAGTTGTCCGAATACGCCACCACCGTGCCTTGCGGGTGCGCGGCGTGGGTGTCGCGGATCATGCCGAACAGCGTCTTCGCCTGCGCCGCGCCATCGATCACCCATGAGGCGTTGAAGATCTTGTGCCGGCAATGCTCGGAATTCGCCTGCGCGAACATCATCAGCTCGACGTCGGTGGGGTTGCGCCCGATGCGGATGAAGTTGTCCACCAGATACTCGACTTCGTCGTCCGACAGCGCCAGTCCAAGCTTGCGGTTGGCGGTTTCCAGCGCCGGGCGGCCGCCGCCCAGCACGTCGACGCGGGCCAGTTCGCGCGGCGGCACGTGACGAAACAGCTGTGCCACGTCGGCCAGCGTCATCACCGCTTCGGTCATGCGATCGTGCAGGAGCGGCAGCAAGCGTGCCGCCGCCTCGGCCGACAGCGCCTGGCCGGTAGCGTCCAGCACATGAAAGGCCACCCCGCGCTCGATCCGCATGAAGCCCACAAGGCCGCAGTTTTTAAGGATATCGGTGGCTTTGGACGACCACGGCGAAATCGTGCCGGGGCGGGGCGTGACCAGGATCAGCGGGTCATTCGCGGTCGGCGTGTCGGTCGGCGTGCCGTAATCGAGCGCCTGTTCGACCAGCCGCATTTGCGCAGCGTCAAGCGCGCCCTCCAGTTCCAGAAAGTGCCAGTGGCGCGCAGTCAGCGTGCCCAGGTTCAGGCCCTGCTGCGCGGCCTCGCGGCGGATTTTATCGAGACGGAACGGGGACAGCGCGGCGGCGCCGGGAAGGGAGACGATGGCAGACATGTGCGTCTTTGCGAACGGGCAAAGGCGCTATTTTACTGCTGATCGGGACGCTTCTCCGGACCGGCTTGCTGGCGAATGCCGGCCTGCTTTTGCCAGGCTTCGAGGCAATCAAGCCCGCAGAAATGATGGACGTAGTCCCGCGCATCCTTCACTTTGACGGCATCGGCGGGAATTTCCTTCAGGCAGACTTCACAGCTGACCACGCTGCAACCGCCTTCGTCGGAACATTGCGTCACCGGCGCACCCTCCGGATTGTAATGCCGGGCTTTCATGCGGCATCTCCTCAAGCCTGTGGATAAGCCGTAGTGTAGGTCACCAGGCTTGCCCCGCAAGTCCTCCCGTCAGCGAATGGGATCAATAGCCGGCATCGGTGATCGCCTGCTTGATGGTCTTGTAATCCGCTTCCTTGTCGATCACAAAACCGGTGACCTTGCTGTGGATGGTCTGCTGCAACTGCTGAATGGCGGCCGGGCTGAGTGCGACGGCAGCCGCCCCCAGCCCGCCCTGCTCGGCTGCGTTGAGGCGGTTGGTCGCCATCAGCGTGAAATCCGGCGTGGTCGGCAGCGGATGCCATATCTCGAACGCGTCCTTTGCAACCAGTTCATTGGCGAGACTGCTGCGCAGACTGCCGGCCTCGGCAAAATCGCGCTGCATGGCCAGGGCCACTTCATCCTGCGTCTTGAAATTGAGCAGCCTCAGTGAGTCGTGCTTGTTTTGCGTGAGCGTATAACGGGCCATCACATCCAGCCAGGATTCCTTCTCGGTCAGGGCAACGGTTTTTACTGCCATGCCCTTGCGGCGAACCAGCATGCCGGTGGCCTGATCGCGCACGCGGGCGACCGGCGAGAAATCGTGGTCCAGCACCAAAACCGCCACCGAGGGCGGGACAAAATAGAGATCCAGTCGGCTGCTTTTCAGGGAACCCAGAACGCTCCTGATGCTGCGGAACAGGGTGAGCTTGGGGGTGGCTCCGATGGCGGAGCCGAGCGCCTGCGCGAAAGGCATCGCATAGGCGCGGAAATCCCCCATCAAGATGTCGGCCTTGCCGGTGCCCGGATAAATCCCGATCCGCAGATCGCGCCCGGCGGCATGCGCCACCAGCGGTAACGCGGGAAGCATGGTCAGGCCCGCCAGAAAGCTCCGTCTACGCATTTCAACCTCCTCCTATTTTTGATCGCCGGATGCCCGGTGACCCCTTAACGGCAATCGAACGGCCGCGCTGAATGCCATTGGTGCTGGTTATTTTCTACCGTGCCGGTCGATCGCGCAGCACCGGTCATGGGACTAAGATGTCAGTCCAAGCCCGTCCCGACTGGACACCCCATCGCATGGCACACCCCGGACGCCCCGTTCATTCCGACTCTTACGCGCCCATGCCAATCGCGCCCCGCGCCCTCGTCTCCCCGCCGCTGTTCATGGCCGCCGACTGTCGGGCGATCGACCGGGATTGGGCGGACGCTCACCCCGCCACCTCGCTGATGGAACGGGCGGGCACGGCTGCCGCCGAACTGGCCGGCACGCTGGCCAGCGAATCGGGCGAATCCGTCCTCATCCTGGCCGGGCCCGGCAACAACGGCGGCGACGCGCTGGTCGCCGCGCGACGGCTCGCGACACAGGGATTCCGCGTGATCGTCGTCAGCCGCGCCGACCCCGCCTGGCTGCCGCCGGATGCCGCGCGCGCCTGGGCTGCCTGGCGTGAAAGCGGCGGCACAGTCCTCGCGGACATCCCGCCATCGCGGCGATACAGCCTGGTCATCGACGGCCTGTTCGGGGTGGGGCTGCAACGCGACCTCGGCGGCGAGGACGCGCGCTGGATCGAAGCGGTGAATGGCCTGGGCTGCCCGAAACTTGCGCTCGACGTGCCGAGCGGGCTCGACAGCGACAGCGGGCGGGTCCGCGGCTGCGCGCTGCGCGCCGACCACACCCTCACCTTTCTCGGATTCAAGCCCGGTCTGTTCACCGCCGACGGCCCCGATTACGCCGGCCAACTGCACCTCGACACGCTCGGCATCGACGCGACCGCCCTGCCGGCCGTGCCGGGCATTGCGCTGACGCAGCTGGAAAGCCGCCATCGCCTGCCCGCGCGCCGCCACAACAGCCATAAGGGCCTGTTCGGCCATGTCGGCATCATCGGCGGCGCCGGCGGCATGGTCGGCGCCTGCCTGATCGCCGGGCGCGCCGCGCTGCAGCAGGGCGCAGGCAGCGTGACCGTGGGCGCGCTCGACGAGCGCATCGTGGTCGATTGCGTGGAGCCGCGGCTGATGTTCGCCCCCCCGGAAAGCCTGGTCGAGGCGCGCCCGGACGTGCTGGCGATCGGCCCCGGGCTGGGCCAGAGCCCGCGCGCGCACGCCCTGCTGAAAGCCGCGCTGGCCGTACCTCGCCCGCTGGTGCTGGACGCCGACGCGCTGAACCTGTTGGCGAACGACCCCGAACTCGCCGAGCGGGCCGCACGCCGCGACCACCCCACCCTGCTCACCCCGCATCCCGGCGAAGCCGCGCGCCTGCTCGGCGTGAGCGCGGCGCACATCCAGCAAAGCCGCATCCAGGCAGCACTGCGCCTCGGCGCGCAATACCACGCGCACGTCGTGCTGAAAGGGGCCGGCAGCGTGATCGCCCACCCCGACGGCCGCTACGCCATCAACACCAGCGGCGGGCCGTGGCTGGCGCAGGCCGGTTCGGGCGACCGCCTCACCGGCATGGTCGCCGCGCTATTGGGTCAGGGCATGGCGGCGGGTGACGCGCTGGAAGCCGCCGTGTGGCTGCATGGTCGCGATGTTGCCGGCGCCGCTACGTCTTCAGCAGCGAGTTGATGATCCTGTCCAGTGCGGACAACGCGGCGTCAGGCGAGGAATCGAACTGCGCCCGCACGATCGCGCCGTCGATCGCCAGCGCCACGGCCTGCGCAATCTTCGCACGCTGCCGCGACCGCGGCAGCACGGCCGCAATCGCTGCGGCCATATCCTGTTTGTGGCTGCGCGCAATCTCGACGACGTCCGGCAGCGTGCCGCCCAGCTCCCCGACGCTGTTGATGAAGGCACAGCCGCGGAAACGCGGATCGCGAAACCATTCATCCACGGCTGGCACGATCGCGTCGGCCCCGTCGCCATGACGTGCTAGCGCGTCGGTGAACCATGCCATCCAGCGCGTATGCCGATACGCCAGATATGCGCGAACCAGATCATTCTTACTTGGAAAGTGCCGATAGAACGTGACCTTGGTCACGCCGGATTCGGCAATGACGCGATCGACACCGGTCGCGCGCACGCCATCCCGGTAGAAGAGTTCGTGCGCGGTGTGCAGGATGCGTTCGCGCGCGCTGGGCAGCGTGTCGCTCCGATCGGCTTGGACGTTCATGCGCCCATTGTAGACGGACCTGTCTACATGACCTAGACTGTTCCGTAGACAGATCTGTCTACGCCCACCAAGGAGCCGACATGGAAAGCAAACCGCCGCTGCCCCCTTTCACCGAGGAAACCGCCGCCAGGAAGGTACGCATGGCCGAAGACGCCTGGAATTCACGCGACCCCGAGCGCGTCGCGCTGGTCTACACCGAAGACACCCGCTGGCGGAATCGTGCCGAGTTCCCGGTCGGACGCGAGGAGGTCCGCCGGTTTCTCGAACGCAAATGGGCCCGCGAGCTGGATTATCGGCTGATCAAGGAATTGTGGGCCTGCACCGGCAACCGCATCGCCGTGCGCTTCGCCTACGAATGGCATGACGATTCGGGACAGTGGTACCGCTCGTACGGCAACGAGAACTGGGAATTCAACGAGCACGGCTACATGATGCGTCGCTTCGCCAGCATCAACGACCTGCCCATCAAGGAATCGGACCGCAAGTTCTTCTGGCCGCTCGGCGGCCGCCCCGACGACCATCCCGGCTTGAGCGACCTGGGGCTTTAGTGCGACCCGGGTGGCTGAATCCGGATATCAGCAGATGCGGGTCTTCAGGTACGCGGCGAAGTCCTCGCTGACTTCGCTGTGCTTCAGCGCGTATTCCACCGTCGCCTGCAGGTAGCCGATCTTGCTGCCGCAGTCGTAGCGGGTGCCGTCGAAGTCATAGGCCAGCACCTGCTGTTCTTTCAGCAAGGCGGCGATGGCGTCGGTCAGCTGCAATTCGCCGCCGGCACCGGGCTTGAGGTGCTGGATGTGGTGGAAGATGCGCGGGGTGAGGATGTAGCGACCGACCACGCCGAGGTTGGACGGTGCGTCCTCGGGCTTCGGTTTTTCGACGATGGCGTTCACCCGCGACACACGATCCGCCATGGGGCTGGCGTCGACAATGCCGTAGGACGCGGTTTCCGAAGGCGCCACCTGCTGCACCCCGAGCACCGAGCACTGGTAATACTCGTATTGGTCGACCATCTGCTTCATCGCCGGCGGACTGCCGTCGATAAGGTCGTCAGCGAGGATGACGGCGAAGGGTTCGTTGCCGATCACCGGCTGCGCGCACAGCACGGCATGGCCGAGCCCCAGCGCTTCGGCCTGGCGGATGTAGATGAAATTGACGCCGGCCGGGCGGATCGACTGCACCAGTTCCAGATCGCGATCCTTGCCGCGCGCGGCCAGTTCGGTTTCCAGTTCATAAGCCTTGTCGAAGTGGTCCTCCACAGTTCGTTTGGTGCGACTGCTGATGAAGATCATGTCGGTGATGCCGGCTTCCATGGCCTCTTCGACTGCGTACTGGATCAGCGGCTTGTCGACAATGGGCAGCATTTCCTTCGGGCTGGCCTTGGTGGCCGGCAGAAAACGCGTGCCAAGGCCGGCAACTGGAAATACGGCTTTCCTTACTTTTTGCATGTATTTTCCCTATACGTCATTGGGTTCAAAAATCCAAAGCATTCCAAAGCATGCGGCCCGTTCTTATTATTTCGGCGCCAACAAGGCCAGCAGCCCGGGTTCGTCAAGGATGGGCACGCCGAGCTCCTGCGCCTTGACCAGTTTGCTGCCGGCTTCCGCGCCGGCCACCACGTAGTCGGTTTTCTTCGACACCGACCCGGCCACCTTGCCGCCCGCGGCCTCGATTTTTTCCTTCGCGGCATCGCGCGTCAGCGTCGGCAGCGTGCCGGTCAGCACCAACGTCTTGCCCGCCAGTACCCCGGTCGATTGTACCAAGCCGCTCGACTCCGGCCAGTGCACCCCGGCGGCACACAATTTGTTGACCACTTCCAGGTTATGCGGTTCGGCAAAAAACTGGCTGATCGACTGCGCCACGATCGGGCCGACATCGCGCACCGCCAGCAGGTCGGATTCGGGTGCGGCGATCAGTTTGTCCAGCGAGCCGAAATGCTTGGCCAGGTCCCTGGCGGTCGTTTCCCCCACATTGCGGATGCCCAGCGCAAAGATGAAGCGCGCCAGTGTGGTGGCCTTGCTGGTCTCGATCGCCGCGAGCAGATTCGCCGCCGATTTCTCGGCCATGCGATCCAACCCGGCCAGCGTCTCCAGGGTCAGGCCATAGACATCGGCGGGCGTGTGCACCAGGCCGCGATCGACCAGCTGATCGACCAGCCTGTCGCCCAGCCCCTCGATGTCCATCGCGCGACGCGAGGCGAAATGCAGCAAAGCCTGTTTGCGCTGCGCCGGGCAATACAGGCCGCCGGTGCAGCGCGCCGCCGCCTCGCCTTCCAGCCGCACCACGTGCGAGCCACACTCGGGACAGACGGGGTAGCGCTGCAGGATATTGAACCGCGGGGGCGCAGGGTCGGGACGCCGGTCGAGCACCACAGCGACCACTTCTGGGATCACGTCGCCTGCGCGCCGCACGATCACGGTATCGCCGACGCGCACGTCCTTGCGGTCGATTTCGTCCTGGTTGTGCAGGGTGGCGTTGGTCACCGTGACGCCGCCGACGAACACCGGCGACAGGCGCGCCACCGGCGTCAACGCGCCGGTGCGGCCGACCTGCACCTCGATGCCGAGCACGGTGGTCAGCTGTTCCTGCGCCGGAAACTTGTGCGCCACCGCCCAGCGCGGTTCGCGTGTGACAAAGCCCAGCTCGCGCTGCAGGTCGACGCGGTCGACCTTGTACACCACGCCGTCGATGTCGAACGGCAACCGATCGCGGCGCGCGGCGATGTCGTCGTGAAAAGCAATCAGCGCCGCCGCGCCCTGGCCGGTGATGCGCTCGGCACACACTGGCACGCCGAGCGCGGCCAGCGCGTCGAGCGTGGCGCTGTGGGTGGCCGGTGTACGCCAACCCTGAACCTCGCCCAGGCCATAGGCAAAAAACGACAGCGGACGCTGCGCGGCCAGCTTGGGGTCAAGCTGGCGGATACTGCCCGCCGCGCCGTTGCGCGGGTTGACCAGGGTCGGCTTGCCGGCTTCGCGCTGCTTTGCGTTGTAGCGCTCGAAATCGTCGCGCCGCATGAACACCTCGCCACGCACTTCCAGCACGGCGGGCGGCGACTCGGTATTCAGCCGCAAGGGAATGGCGCGCACGGTGCGGATATTCTGGGTGACATCCTCGCCGGTTTCCCCGTCGCCACGGGTGGCCGCCTGCACCAGCACGCCGTGTTCGTAGCGCAGGTTCATGGCCAGCCCGTCGAATTTCAGCTCGGCGGCGTACTCGACCGGCGGGTCGCGCTCATCCAGCCCCAGCTCCTTGCGCACCCTGGCGTCAAAGGCCTGGGCGCCGCTGGCCTCGGTGTCGGTCTCGGTGCGAATCGACAGCATCGGCACCGCATGGCGCACCTTGGGCAAGCTATCCAGCGGCTTGCCGCCAACGCGCTGGGTGGGCGAATCGGGGGTGACAAGCTCGGGATGTTCGGCTTCGAGGGCCTGCAGCTCACGGAACAGCCGGTCGTATTCCGCATCGGGAATCGTCGGCTGGTCGAGAACGTAGTAGGCGTAATTGTGGCGCTCGATTTCCCGGCGGAGCGCAGTGACGCGCGCCAGGACATCGGTCGACGTCATCAGGAAAACAGACGCAGCGCTCGCCGGGATCCGGATGGCACGCCGCGCGCATCCATGCGTTCGTAGATCTGCGTGAGCTGGGTGCGGATTTTTTCGATGCCGGTGTCAGTCAGCGGCCGCAGGTTGTCGTCCACCAGGATGCCGCCGACTTCGTTGGCCAGCTTGCGACCGAACGCCACCATGCCGTCAAACACCTTGAGGCCATCCGGCACGCGCGGCACGTCGAACTGCAGGGTGACCCCCTGCGAGGTTTGCCCCTCGATTACCGTGGCGCTGAACGGTTCGGCATCATGGTTGCACAGGGCATAGAGCGGTTCGCCGCGGCTGTCGAGCAACTGGAACACGCCGTCCACGCCCAGCGCCATGCCGCTGCTCTCCGCCTCGTGCACGATGCGCGTCAGGTTCACCGCGCCTTCGCCGCGCGCCACCACGTTGAGGCCGATCAGGACGTCGACATCGACACAGAAGCGATCGATGGCCTGCGCG
Organism: Thiobacillus sp.; assembly: GCA_049303455.1. Classification (GTDB taxonomy): domain Bacteria; phylum Pseudomonadota; class Gammaproteobacteria; order Burkholderiales; family Thiobacillaceae; genus Thiobacillus. Next base: position 9,036 of record JBAQND010000187.1, on the reverse strand, counting down.
CGTTCGATCGCTTCCGCCACATCACCACAGGCGATACGCAGGCCGTGCGTCTGCGCCGTGCTTTGCAGCATGGCGCACAGGGCCGAGAGTTGTTCTTCCTGCACCGCGCCGTTGCGGTCGGCCAGCGGCATGGTGACCACCACCTGCTGATAGTGCACCTCGCGCCAAGGCTGGATTTCCTCCCATTCCGCCGCGCCGACCGGCAGCCCCATCCAGCGCACCGCTTTGCCCAGCGAGCGCGCGTGATTAAAGGCATCGGCGAACACATCCGCCCGCACGCCATCGCTGCCGATGCGGACGCGGTACTCGATCAGTTCATCGTAGGGCGCCGCCACCGGGGGTGCGGCCGGGCGCGGTGATGCGGGCGGCGGGGAGACAGACGATGGCGCGCGCAGATCGGGCGCGGCGGCAAGCGGTGCGGCCGGTACTGCCGCGGACGAGGGGACCGCATCGATCCGCAAACAAGGCTCGCCGGCTGCGGCGACTTCGTCCGGTCCGCCAGCGTCGAAGACGGGCTCACGCAGCGCGGGCTCGACCCGCTTCTGCATGTCATGGGGCATCGCGCCAGACTGCATCAGCGCATCGCCCAGCGGTGCCTGAAAGGCCGCATCGGCCTGTTTCCTGAAGCGGCGCTCCTGGGTCCAGTTGAACAGCAGCACCGCCGTCACGACGACCGCGCCAATTACCAACAAGCCGATTTGCAAATCACTCATTTACTTTTCCCGACTGAACGGAGTGGGCGGACACTACGCGGACGAACCATTCGTCCGGCGCAATCATACCCAGTTCATTGCGCGCTCGCTCTTCGATGGCGTCGCGTCCCTGCTTGAGGTCGCCGAGCTCGGCCTGCAGGCCGGCATTGCGGGTTTTCAGACGCTGATTCAGCGCCTGCTGGGTGTCGATTTTGTGCGCACGCTCACGCACCTTCAACCAGCCGCCCTCGCCCAGCCACAGCGGATATTGCAGCAGCACAAGCGAGGCCGCCAGCACCCAGGTCAGGCCCTGGCTGCGGATGCGCGCGATCCATTCAGCCGCGCTGGCGGAAAGCATCGCGTCCGGGGTAGCTGGCCGTGTCGCCGAGTTCCTCCTCGATGCGCAGCAGCTGGTTGTACTTGGCCATGCGGTCGGAACGCGACAGCGAGCCGGTCTTGATCTGGCGCGCGTTGGTCGCGACCGCCAGGTCGGCAATCGTGGTGTCCTCGGTCTCGCCCGAACGGTGCGAAATCACCGCGGTGTAGCCGGCCTGCTTGGCCATCTCGATCGCCAGGAAGGTTTCCGACAGCGTGCCGATCTGGTTGACCTTGATCAGGATCGAGTTGGCGACGCCCTTCTCGATGCCTCCCTTGAGGATTTTCGCGTTGGTGACGAACAGATCGTCGCCCACCAGTTGCACCCGGCGGCCGAGCTTCTCGGTGTGGATCTTCCAGCCGTCCCAGTCGCCTTCGGCCATGCCGTCTTCGATGCTGATGATGGGGTAGTTGTCACACCAGGCTGCCAGGTAGTCGGTGAATTCGGCCGAGGTCAGCTTCAGGCCTTCGGATTCGAGGTGATAGTGACCGTCCTTGTAGAACTCGGACGCCGCGCAATCGACGCCGATGGCGACGTCGATGCCGGGCTGCAGGCCGGCTTTTTCGATCGCCTGCACGATCAGCTTGAGCGCGGCCTCGTGCGATTCCAGGTTGGGCGCAAAGCCGCCTTCGTCGCCGACGGTGGTCGCCATGCCGGCGTCATCCAGCAGCTTCTTCAGCGCGTGGAAGACTTCGGCACCGTAGCGCAGGGCTTCGCGGAAGCTCGGCGCGCCGACCGGGATGATCATGAATTCCTGCATGTCGATGTTGTTGTTGGCATGCGCGCCGCCGTTGATGATGTTCATCATCGGCACCGGCAAGGCCATCGGCGCAGCACCGCCGAGGTAGCGGTACAGCGGCAGCCCGGCCTGTTCGGCGGCGGCGCGCGCGCACGCCATCGACACGGCCAGCAGCGCATTGGCGCCGAGGCGCGATTTGTTCTCGGTCCCGTCGAGATCGATCATGGTCTGGTCGATGAAGGCCTGGTCCTCGACGTCGAGGCCGATGATGGCTTCGCAGATTTCAGTGTTGATATGTTCGACGGCTTTCAGCACGCCCTTGCCGAGGTAGCGCGACTTGTCGCCGTCGCGCAGCTCGATCGCCTCGCGGCTGCCGGTGGAGGCGCCCGAGGGTACGGCGGCGCGACCCAGCACGCCGGATTCCAGCAGCACGTCGGCTTCGACGGTGGGATTGCCACGGGAATCGAGAATTTCCCGGGCGATGACATCAATAATGGCGCTCAATTGCTTTTCCTTGTTCAGTTTTGTCCGCTTCGCGGATCAGGTCTTCATGACTTTATGTTCAATAAAACCGCGCTGTTTCACCAGCGCGTCGATTTCCTTCAGCGTTTCCAGCAGTTCCTTCATCATGTCGAGCGGCCACGCGTTGGGGCCGTCGGACAGGGCGCATGCCGGATCCGGATGGGTCTCAGCGAACACGCCCGCCACCCCGGCAGCGACTGCCGCCCGTGCCAGCACCGGCACGAACTCGCGCTGGCCGCCGCTGGTCGTGCCCTGCCCGCCCGGCTGCTGCACCGAGTGGGTGGCGTCGAATACCACCGGGCACTGCGTGGCGCGCATGATCGCCAGGCCGCGCATGTCGGACACCAGCGTGTTGTAGCCGAAGGACACGCCGCGCTCGCACACCATGATCTGCTCGTTGCCCACCTCGCGCGCCTTGTCGACCACGTTCTGCATGTCCCATGGCGCCAGGAACTGGCCCTTCTTGATGTTGACCGGCAGGCCCGTGCGCGCGACGTTCTGAATGAAGTTGGTCTGGCGGCAGAGGAAGGCCGGGGTCTGCAGCACGTCGACCACGGCAGCCACTTCGGCCAGCGGCGTGTCTTCATGGACGTCGGTCAGCACCGGCACGCCGATCTGCTTCTTGACCTCGGACAGGATGCGCAGCCCCTCCTCGATCCCCGGTCCCCGGAAGGACTGGGTCGACGAGCGGTTGGCCTTGTCGAAGGACGACTTGTAGATGAACGGGATATTCAGCGACGCGCACATTTCCTTCAGCGCGCCGGCGGTGTCCATCGCCAGCTGTTCGGATTCGATCACGCAGGGACCGGCAATCAGAAACAGCGGATGCTCGATCCCGGCTTCAAAATGACAGAGTTTCATGCGAACTCCTGTTGCTGCGCGGGCGCGGCTTCAACCGTGGCCTGACGCGCCAGCGCGGCTTTCACAAACGCGATGAACAGCGGATGGCCGTTGCGTGGGTTGCTGGTGAATTCGGGATGGAACTGGCAGGCGACGAACCAGGGATGGACCGAGGTCGGCAGTTCGACCATTTCGCACAGGTCGGTGCCCGGCGCGCGGCCGGCGACCACCAGGCCACGGGCCTCGAGTTCCGCCAGCAGGGTGTTGTTGACTTCGTAGCGATGGCGGTGGCGCTCGGTGATGCTGGCCGCGCCATACACTTCGCGCGCCAGGGTGCCATCCTTCAGTTCGCACGGCTGACCGCCGAGGCGCATGGTGCCGCCCAGATCGGACTGCTCGCTGCGCTTTTCGACCTGGCCACCACGGTCCAGCCATTCGGTGATGAGGCCGATCACCGGATGCGTGGTCGCAGGCTCGAACTCGGTCGAGTGGGCGTCCGCCATGCCGGCCACGTCGCGCGCGAACTCGACCACGGCGAGCTGCATGCCGAGGCAGATGCCCAGGTACGGCACCTTGTTTTCCCGCGCATAGCGGATGGCGGCGATCTTGCCTTCAACGCCGCGCTTGCCGAAGCCGCCGGGCACCAGGATCGCGTCCATGCCCTTCAGGCAGTCGATGCCGGATTTCTCGATCTGCTCGGAGTCGATGTAATGGACTTCCACCTTGCTGAGCGTATGCATGCCCGCATGGATCATGGCTTCCGACAGCGACTTGTAGGACTCGGTAAGGTCGACGTACTTGCCGACGAAAGCGATATTGACGGTGTGAGCGGGGTGCTCCAGCGCGTTAACCAGTTTTTTCCAGATGGTCAGGTCGGCCGCACGCGCCAGAATCTTCAGCTTGTGACAGACGATCTCATCGAGCATCTGGTCGTGCAGCATCGCCGGGATCTTGTAGATCGAATCGGAATCCAGCATCTGGATCACCGCCTCCGGCCGCACATTGGTGAACAGCGCAATCTTGCGTCGCTCATCGACCGGGATTTCGCGATCGGCACGGCACAGCAGGATGTCGGGCTGGATGCCGATCTCGCGCAGTTCCTTCACCGAGTGCTGGGTCGGCTTGGTTTTCAGCTCGCCGGCGGTCGCGATGTAGGGCAGCAGCGTCAGGTGGATGAAGCAGGTGTTTTCGGGGCCGTCTTCAAACCCCATCTGGCGGATGGCTTCCAGGAACGGCAGCGATTCGATGTCGCCCACGGTGCCGCCGATCTCAACCAGCGCAACGTCGGCACCTTGCGCGCCCGCGCGGATCGAGCGCTTGATCTCGTCGGTGATGTGCGGGATGACCTGCACCGTGGCGCCGAGATAATCGCCGTGGCGCTCCTTGTCGATCACCGACTTGTAGATCTGGCCGGTGGTGAAGTTGTTGCGCCGGCTCATGCGTGCGCTGGAAAAGCGCTCGTAATGCCCCAGATCGAGGTCGGTTTCCGCGCCGTCGTCGGTCACGAACACCTCGCCGTGCTGAAACGGACTCATGGTGCCGGGATCGACGTTGATGTACGGATCGAGCTTTAACAGGGTGACACGGATACCGCGCGATTCGAGCAGCGCAGCGAGAGAGGCGGAGGCGATTCCTTTCCCGAGGGAAGAAACCACTCCACCGGTGACAAACACATACTTCGTCATTTTATGAGCAGGGACGGGTGATGGCGGATTCTACTTCATCCCCGGTGACGGCTCAATGACGCAGCAGGCGCCGCCAGGTCGCCACCACCGTGTCCGGATTAAGCGACATCGAGCCGATTCCCTGTGCCACCAGCCATTCCGCCAGATCGGGGTGATCGCTCGGCCCCTGGCCGCAGATGCCGATGTATTTTCCGTGCCGGTTGCAGGCGGCGATGGCTTCCGCCAGCAGCTTCTTCACCGCCGGGTTGCGCTCGTCGAAGCCTTCGGCCACCAGGCCGGAGTCGCGGTCGATGCCCAACGTGAGCTGGGTGAGGTCATTGCTGCCAATTGAAAAGCCGTCAACGTGCTGCAAAAAGTCGTCCGCCAGCAGCACGTTGGAGGGTATTTCGCACATCATGACCAGCCGCAAACCGTGCTCGCCGCGCTTGAGACCGTTTGCTTCCAGCAATTTCACCACCGTCACGCATTCCTCCACCGTGCGCACAAAGGGGATCATCACTTCGACGTTGGAAAACCCCAGCGTCTCGCGCACTTTTTTAAGCGCGCGGCACTCCAGCTCGAACGCCGGGCGGAACAGCGTCGACACGTAGCGCGCCGCGCCGCGCAGCCCCAGCATGGGGTTTTCCTCCTTCGGCTCGTAGCGCTCGCCGCCCACCAGGTTGGCGTATTCGTTGGACTTGAAGTCGCTCAATCGCACGATCACCGGCTGCGGCCAGAACGCGGCGGCCAGCGTGGCGATGCCCTCGACCAGCTTGTCGACGTAGAACGACACTGGGTCGGCATAGCCGGCGATGCGCGCATCGATCTCGTCGCGCAGGGCCGGCGGCAGACTGGCGTATTCCAGCAGCGCCAGCGGATGCACGCCGATCATGCGCGCGATGATGAACTCCAGCCGCGCCAGGCCGACGCCGTGATTGGGGATCTGCGCGAACTCGAAGGCGCGCTCGGGATTGCCGACGTTCATCATCAGCTTCACCGGCGGCTCGGCCAGGGTTTCGCTCGCCAGCGTCTCCACGGTAAACGGCAGCTTGCCCGCATAGACGAAGCCGGTGTCGCCCTCGGCGCACGACACCGTCACCGTTTCGCCGTCCTTCAGCACCGTGGTGGCCTCGCCAGTGCCCACCACCGCCGGAATGCCCAGTTCGCGCGCGACGATCGCGGCATGACAGGTGCGCCCGCCGCGGTTGGTGACGATCGCCGCCGCGCGTTTCATTACCGGCTCCCAGTCGGGGTCGGTCATGTCGGTGACGAGGATGTCGCCCGGCTGCACCCGGTTCATCTCGGCCGGGCTGGCGATCAGCCGCACAACGCCGGCGCCGATTTTCTGGCCGATGGCGCGGCCGCTGATACGCACCTCGCCGGGCGCTTCCAGCGTAAAGCGTTCGCTCACGCCGTTGGCGCGCGCCTTCACCGTTTCCGGGCGCGCCTGCACGATGAAGAGTTCGCCGGTTTCGCCGTCCTTCGCCCACTCGACGTCCATCGGACGTTGGTAGTGCTGCTCGATCGCCACCGCCTGGCGCGCCAGTTCCAGCACCTCGGCGTCGGTCAGCGAATACTGACGCCGCAGGTCCGCCGGCGTATCCTCGATCACGGTTGCGCCGCCGCGCCACACCATGCGGGTCGCCTTCTCGCCGAGTTCGCGCCGCACCACGGCGGGAAAGCCTTCGGCCAGCTTCGGCTTGTGCACGTAGAACTCGTCCGGGTTGACCGAGCCCTGCACCACGGTTTCGCCGAGGCCGTAGGCGGCGGTGATGAACACCACGTCGCGGAAGCCGGATTCGGTGTCCAGCGTGAACAGCACGCCCGAACACGCGATGTCGGAACGCACCATGCGCTGCACGCCGGCCGACAGCGCGACGTCGGCATGCGCAAAGCCGTGGTGCACGCGGTAGGCGATGGCGCGGTCGTTGTAGAGCGAGGCGAAGACTTTTCTCACATACAGCAGCAAGTCGTCCTCGCCGCGCACGTGCAGGTAGGTCTCCTGCTGGCCGGCGAACGAGGCATCGGGCAGGTCCTCGGCGGTGGCCGACGAGCGCACCGCCACCGACACGTTGTCGCCGAGCGCGGCATAGGCGGTACGCAGGCCGGTTTCGAGCTCGACCGGCAAGGCGGCCGCCTCCACCCAGCCGCGGATCTCCGCCCCCGCCGCGGCCAGCGCCGTCACGTCCGCCACGTCGAGCGCCGTCAGCCGCGCATCGATGCGCGCACGCAAATCGTTGTGATCGAGAAAATCCCAGAACGCCTGCGAAGTGGTAGCGAAGCCGCCCGGCACCTTGACGCCGGCGCCGGACAGATTGGCGATCATCTCGCCCAGCGACGCGTTCTTGCCGCCCACGCGCGGCACATCGGCCATCGACAGGCTGTCCAGCGGAACGATATAGTCAGTTGAAGTCGGCATAATCCACCTTATGAAAAATAGTCAGTTGAAGTCGGCATAATCCACCTTATGAAAAACCACAGCGTTTTCTGCGTATCCGACCACACCGGCGTCACCGTCGAAGCGGTGGCAAAGAGCGTGCTGGCGCAGTTCCCTGCGCTTGAGTTTAGCCTGATTGCGCTGCCTTTCATTGACAGCCTTGAAAAGGCGCGGGAAACCGCCGCGCGGATTGCCGCCTGTTCGGACGCCCTGGTGTTTTCCACCCTGACCGACCCCGCATTGCGCGTGCCGTTCCACGCGACCGGCGTCAGTCTGTTCGACGTGTTCGAGCGCATCGCCCCGGCCGTCGAAACGGCGCTGGGCGAAGCCGCCACCCCCAGCGGCGGGCGCACCCACGGCATGGCGAACAACTATGAATCGCGCATCGACGCGGTGAATTTCAGCCTGGCGCTGGACGATGGCCTGCAGCCGCAGCGCCTCGACCAGGCCGACCTGATCCTGGTCGGCGTCTCGCGTGTCGGCAAAACCCCCAGCGCGCTCTACCTCGCCCTGCAATACGGCCTGCGTGTCGCCAACTACCCGCTCACGCCGGACGACCTCGAACAGAACAGCCTGCCCGACGTCCTGCTCGCCAACCTGCCGCGCCTGCGCGCCCTGACCCTGTCGGCAGAGCGCCTCGCCGCCATCCGCCAGGCGCGCTACCCCGACAGCCACTACGCCAGCCTGCAGCAATGCCGCAACGAGCTCGCCGCCGCCGAGCGGCTGTTCGCACGCCATGCCCTGCCCGTCCTCGACACCACCCGCATGTCGGTGGAGGAAATCGCGGCGCGCCTGCGAAACCCGCCCTGAACCTTGTCCCGGGTCGTCGTTTGTTGAGCCGCCCCCATTTTTCAGCAGATAAATGCCGTTGATGACATCAAGGGGAAAACAGGCCGGTTTGCCTGCACCGGGCGATGCAGCATTCGATCAACTCATGCTGCGTGGCACGCCCGAATGTGCCACGTGGCCGGGCCGCTGCCTTTTCCGCCATTTGAGGCCACGGAGCACGACTTTTACATGCAAGCTGAAGCCCGCGTGATCATCCACCCCGCCGTGAAACGTGATGACCCGTTCGACCAGGACGCCTTGATGATGAATTTCAACAACCAGGGCGGCCGTTTCGCCAAAGCCCGCCTGGCCTTGCTGGAACAACCCCTGAACGCACGGGAACGCGAACTGATTGCCGAACAGGGACGCCTCACCAGCCTGGCGCTGCCCATCCAGAACCAGGTCATGGTCGCGCTGTCGCAGCTCGATGCCGAAACGCACCGGGCATCAATGGCTGCCAGCAATCAGGCGCGCGCGGAACATGACGTCGCGCGCTGGTGGATCTACCTCCTGTCCGCCGCCGCACTGCTGGTGGGACTGCTGGTCGCCACGGTGGTGTTCTACTTCTCCACCCGCATCAGCCGCGAACGCGAGCAGCTGGCCACCCACGATACCCTGACCGGCCTCCCCAACCGCATGCTGTTCAAGGATCGCCTGGAACAATCGCTGATCCGCGCGAAACGGCATCGGACCCTGGTCGGTGTGATGTTCATCGACCTCGACCGCTTCAAGCGGGTCAACGACACGTTCGGCCATGCCAGCGGCGACCAACTCATCTGCGAGGTCGCCCGGCGCCTGCGACATGCGGTTCGCGCCGATGACATCGTGGCGCGACTGGGGGGCGATGAGTTTGTCGTGGTCATCAACGATGTGGTCGCGCTCACGCCCATCCTGCAGGTGATTGAAAAGATGCTCGAGGCAGTGACCGAATCCTACGT
>JBAQND010000186.1:0-2292 GCA_049303455.1 Thiobacillus sp. | reverse complement strand
GGGGATGTGGCTGGCGTTCATGGTGCTGACCCTGGCGATTTCACACGGGGTGTATGAAGGTTATGAGAAGCGCTTCAATGCCCTGCGCGACCGGTATTTTCCCGCTACGGTGCCGGGCGTTCGTGCTACTGTGCGGACCGGCCATGCATGACGTAATCATCCTGAAAACCGCAGTTGACCGCTCATCACCCTTGCAAACGCTACATGAATACAAGATTGAGTGCCTTCAATGCTGTTCACCCGGTGGGGGAGTCCGCTACACGCCCGAGGGCACGCCTGCTCGGACGCCTGCCTTTGTCGCGCCTCCTTGCGGGCCCCGGCCCGCGGCGTCGTTGCTTCGCCCTAAAGGACTCCGATCCACTATGGGCTCAAGCCCATGTGGAATCGTATGCGGCAGACACCCGATCAGACGCACCCTCAGGCGCGTCCAACTACGGTTTCTAGGATGAATTCAACCCGGGGCACGAATGCCCCAACCAGCGAGATCGAGGCTGGGCACGCTTCCGGGTATGCAATCCGGATAAAGGGCGTATCCAAATACTTCCCCATTTACGCCGCGCCGCGCGATCGTCTCAAGCAGATGGTGATGCCCAGGCTGTATCGCCTGGCAGGCCGGGCGCCCCGGTGCTATCACCGGGAATTCCACGCGCTGAACGAAGTGAGCTTCGACATCCGGCGCGGGGAAACGGTTGGCATCATCGGCCGCAACGGCGCCGGCAAATCGACGTTGCTGCAGATCATCTGCGGCACGCTTAACCCCAGCGCCGGGACGGTGGAAACGCGCGGCCGCATCGCGGCGCTGCTGGAACTGGGCGCGGGTTTCAACCCGGAATTCACCGGCCGCGAAAACGTGTTCATGAATGGTTCGATTCTGGGCCTGTCGCACGAAGAGGTGGCACGGCGTTTCGATGAAATCGCGGCCTTTGCGGATATCGGCGCGTTCATCGACCAGCCGGTCAAAACCTATTCCAGCGGCATGTACGTGCGTCTGGCCTTCGCGGTGCAGGCCTGCGTCGATCCGGAAATCCTCATCGTCGACGAGGCGCTTTCGGTGGGCGACATCGGCTTTCAGTACAAGTGCTTCAAGCGCATGGAGGCATTGCGGGAGAAGGGCGTCACCATCCTGATGGTGACGCACTCCACGGGCAGCATTCTGGAGTATGCCGACCGCTGCATCGTGCTGGACGGTGGCCGGGTGATTCATGACACCCCCGATGTGCTGGCCGCCGTGCTGGCCTACGAAAAGGGCATGATGAGCCAGGCGCAGACCCGGCAGGTGGAACCGGTTCCGGACGCGGGCCGCGATGCGCGCCGGATGACGGTGAGCGAACTCAGGGCGATCCAGGAACGGGAATCGAATCGGGAACTGGGGGAAAAACGTTTCGGCAGCGCCCGCGCGATCATTGAACGGATTGACTTGTACAAGGGCGACGGGGCCTCGCTGGAGAAAAACCCCTTGCTCAAGCCGAACGAGGAAGTCGTATTCCGGTTCAGTCTTCTGGCGGCGGAGGCCATCCCGAATGTGGCCCTGGGCATCTCGATTTCCGGGGTGCGAGGCGGCGATATCTGGGGGGATAACAATCTCAACGCCAATCACCCTTTGGATCTGGAGCCGGGAAGGCATGAGGTGGAATACCGGGTGCGCCTGCCCCTCAGCTCCGGGGAATATCTGGTGCATTGCGGTCTGGCCTGTTTTAACGGCGAGGATCGGGAAGAGCTGGATCAGCGTCGTCCGGTGAGCCATTTGCGCTTCTGGTCGCCGCGCGATCAGGTCGGGGTGGTGCATGCGCCGATCCGGATTTCCCAGCCGGGGGCCACAGGGGAATGATCGCTGCTTTCCTGCTGCCGTTTCCGCTGCGCGGCTACCGGGCGCCTTATCTGTGGGTGTATTACCGTCTGCTGTCGTCGTTCGGCGAACGCATGCTGTTCGTCGCGAGCGAGGACTACACCCGCGATCCGGAATACTGGCAGGCGCAAAACCGCTGGGAAATGCAATCGGGCAACGCGCAGCGGCTCCACTACCAGGTGCCGACCCGCGAGGACATGGCCGCCCATGAATACGGATTTTTGTCCGAGGCGGTGTACGAGGCATTGCTGGCGGACAGCGGCGGAAACCCCATCGCTGCTTTCAGACGCCTGTTGAGCGAGCGTGTGCCCTGCCTCGACGCGGTCTTCGCGGAAATCCTGTCGCAGCCATCCGCGGAAGGGATCGAGGCCATCCTGACCTGGTGCAACTGCCCATCGCTGAGCGCGGCGGCAGAGGAAAAAGGCATCCCGGTGGTGCATCTGGAG
>JBAQND010000185.1:0-7677 GCA_049303455.1 Thiobacillus sp. | reverse complement strand
TCTTTGAAGCGCTGAAAATGCAGTCCCCCGAGCTCACCCTCGAAGTCCAGCAGCAGCTGGGCGACGGTGTGGTGCGTACCATCGCAATGGGCTCGACCGACGGCCTGCGCCGCGGTACGGACGTGCTCGCCACCGGCAGCCCGATCATGGTGCCGGTCGGCCAGGCCACCTTGGGTCGCATCATGAACGTGCTCGGCGAACCCATCGACGAAGCTGGTCCCGTTGCCGCCGAAACGCACATGCCGATCCACCGCAAGGCCCCGGCGTATGCCGATCAGGCCGCTTCGGTGGAAATTCTCGAAACCGGCATCAAGGTCATCGACCTGATCATGCCGATCGCCAAGGGCGGCAAGGTCGGCCTGTTCGGCGGCGCCGGCGTGGGCAAGACCGTGACCCTGATGGAGCTGATCCGCAACATCGCCGTGGCCCACTCGGGCTTCTCGGTGTTCGCCGGCGTCGGTGAGCGGACCCGCGAAGGCAATGACTTCTATCACGAGATGAAAGAAAGCGGCGTGCTGGACAAGGTCGCGCTGGTCTACGGCCAGATGAACGAGCCGCCCGGCAACCGCCTGCGCGTCGCGCTGACCGGCCTGACCATGGCCGAATACTTCCGTGACGAAGGCCGCGACGTGCTGCTGTTCGTCGACAACATTTACCGTTACACGCTGGCCGGCACCGAAGTGTCCGCGCTGCTGGGCCGGATGCCGTCCGCCGTGGGCTACCAGCCGACGCTGGCCGACGAAATGGGCCGCCTGCAGGAGCGCATCACCTCGACCCGCACCGGCTCGATCACCTCGTTCCAGGCCGTGTACGTGCCGGCGGACGACTTGACCGACCCGTCGCCCGCGACCACCTTCGCCCACCTCGATGCGACCCTGGTGCTGTCCCGCCAGATCGCCGAACTGGGCATCTACCCCGCAGTGGATCCGCTCGACTCGACCTCGCGCATTCTCGATCCGCAGGTTGTCGGCGAAGAGCACTACAACGTCGCCCGTGCGGTGCAGGGCACGCTCCAGCGCTACAAAGAGTTGCGCGACATCATCGCGATTCTCGGCATGGACGAACTCTCGCCCGAAGACAAACTGTCGGTGGCACGTGCGCGTAAGATCCAGCGCTTCCTGTCGCAGCCGTTCTTCGTCGCTGAAGTCTTCACCGGCGCGCCGGGCAAGTACGTCACGCTGAAAGAGACCGTGGCCGGCTTCAAGGCGATTGTCGACGGTGAATACGACCACCTTCCCGAGCAGGCCTTCTACATGGTCGGCCCGATCGAAGAAGCGGTCGAAAAGGCGAAGACGATTCAATAAGCAAGGGATCTGGGGTCAGGATTCAGGTTCAGGGAAAAGCGCGGCGTAGCCGCACCACCCCTGATCCCTGACGCTTGATCCCTGACCCCTAACGAGGTTTTAAAATGGCCATGACCCTACGCGTCGACATCGTTAGCGCAGAAAAACTACTTTACTCCGGCACCGCCAAAGTGGTGATTGCTCCCGGCATGCGTGGTGAGCTCGGTATCTATCCGCTCCACACCCCGTTGTTGACCACGCTCAAAGCCGGTTCGGTGCGGATCAAAGTGCCGAACCAGGCTGAGGAAGAGCTGGTCTACGTCTCCGGTGGCATTCTCGAGGTTCAGCCGCATGTCGTCACCATTCTGTCCGACACCGCCATTCGCGGCGCCGACCTCGACGAAGCCAAGGCCCTCGAGGCCAAGCGCGCCGCCGAGGAAGCGATGAAAGACAAGGCCGCCACCATCGACTACGCGCAAGCGCAGGCCGAACTGGCCCAGGCGGTGGCCCAGCTGGCTGCGATCAAGAAGCTGCGCAAGCTGACCTGACCCACGGCAGGCGCTAACAAAAAGGCAACCTTCGGGTTGCTTTTTTTATGGAAAAGGGCGGCGGCAGAAACCATTCGGGCGGACGGGTCGCAATGCAAAAGGCGGAACAAGGGTTGACTGAACGGATTCTTGGACTAGCTTTCAAGCAGTAGCGCTTGATAAAAGCAATGGATGTTCAATTTGGATCGCGGGTGAACGACGACGTTTGTCACCGGTTATCGATACGATACCTGGTGCCGTCTGGTATCTTGGGAACACCATGGCGCGCCCCATTTTCTATGTTTATAGGAGCGTAAAATGCGTACAACACCTTTTCTTCTTGTCAGTGTTCTAGGCGCAACCCTGATGTCGATTGGGGCTGCAGCGGCACACGCGGAAGACGCCCCTTTTTACAATCCGACCAATGCCGCCAGCCCGACTGGCTATACGACCGGTTATGAGCTTTTCAGGACGATCGGCTGCCCGGGTCGTGAGCTTCTTGGCACGCCTTGTCCAGTACCGCCCGAACCCGAGCCTGCCGCTGCGCCGCCTGCACCAGAGGCAGCGCCTGAGCCCGCTTCGCTTGCGCCTGCGGCGGAACCCGTACCGGTCGCGACGCTCGTGCTGGAAGGCGTGAATTTTGATTTCGACAAGGCGGTCATCCGGCCGCAGGATTACCCCATCCTCGACCAGAATATCGTCGCCCTGAAAGAATGGGGGGATGTGGATGTGGAGGTGGAGGTTGCAGGCCACACGTGTAGCATCGGCACCGAAGAATACAACTTGGGATTGTCGCTGCGCCGCGCCGAGGCGGTTCGTAACTACCTGGTCAGCAAGGGCGTCTCGGCAGATCGCCTGATCGTCAGGGGCTACGGAGAGTCCAGGCCGGTTGCCAGCAACGATACGCGGGAGGGCCGGGCCCAGAACCGTCGGGTCGAACTGGTACGTTACAAATAGCCAAGTTCCTGTTTGAACCGAATACGAGGACTAGGGCCCCGTTTTTTTGATATAGGGCCCCGTTTTTTTGATAAGTAGTAGAATTGTTCTTGTGTCGTATTTTTGCGACACGCAAAACGCATTTCGCACGCATTTTGCATGTATTGCATAACCGAGAAAAAATTGCTGCGTTATGTTCGGTAACGCACAGAATCGGCGCGCGATTTTAAGTATTCTTAATCGATCGTTATTTAATCGATCGTTATTACCCAACATCCTGTGAAACACCAAAGTGTTCAGGATGTCCCTTGAATTTTGCTTGAGTTTTTTATAGGAGCTTTAATATGCGTACAACCCCTTTTCTTTTCAGCATCCTTGGCGCGACCCTGATTTCTGCCGGCGCGATCAGCGCCCATGCGGCTGAAGGCGTTTATTACGACCCGTCCAATGCCGCCAGCGCGGAGGGCAAAACCGTCGGCTACGAGCTTTACAGGACGATCGGCTGTCCGGGCAAACAGCTTCTTGACGCACCGTGCAAGGTGCCGGCGCCCGTGCCCGTGCCCGCGCCCGCGCCCGAGCAGGTTGTTGCTGCTGAGCCCGTGGCCGCACCTGAGCCCGCGCCCGTTTATGTCGCGCCGGCGCCCGAACCCGCGGCGCCGCAAAAACTGGTGCTCGAGGGCGTGAACTTTGATTTCGACAAAGCCACTCTGCGTCAGGAAGACATCGGCAGCCTTGACAATAACGTCGCGACGCTGAAAACATGGGGTGATGTGGACATCGAAGTTGCAGGCCACACAGACAGCATGGGAAGCGATGCATACAACATGAAGTTGTCGCAGCAGCGCGCGGAAGCGGTCCGTAACTTCCTGATCAGCCGCGGTGTCGCTGCCGATCGCCTGACCGCCAAGGGCTATGGCGAATCGCAGCCGGTTGCGGATAACGCAACGGAAGAAGGTCGCTACAAGAACCGTCGTGTCGAACTGGCACCGCTGAAGTAATCGCGTTTCCACGCTAGCCAATTACGGGGACTTCGGTCCCCGTAATTGTTTGTGCGGCGGCCCAAGTGGTGGGCATGACAACAAGACATGCTGCCACGCGCAGGCTTTATACTTGGCGCGCGTTTTGCACACTGATATGGCTGATGCGGTTCATTTTCCTGACGACTGACATGTATGCATTCCATGCTTGAAATCCTGATACTCGCCGCGGGCAAGGGCACCCGCATGCGCTCCGACCTGCCCAAGGTGCTGCATAAGCTGGCGGGCAAGCCCCTGCTCGGGCATGTGGTGGACACGGCCCACGAACTCGGCGCGGCGCAGGTTTGCGTGGTGTATGGGTTTGGTGGTGAGGCCGTGCCGCAGTCGATGGCTGACGACAAGCTGACGTTTGTGCTTCAGGCCGAACAGCACGGCACCGGCCATGCGGTGAAGCAGGCGCTGCCGCAGCTGGCAAACGACAGCGTGACGCTCGTGCTCTATGGCGATGTGCCGCTGACCCATGCGGCCACCCTGCAGCCGCTGGTGGCGGCCGCGCAGGCGGGCAAGCTGGGGCTGCTGACGGTGAGTCTGGCGCGGCCCGACGGCTACGGCCGCATCGTGCGCGAAAATGGCAAGGTCACCCGCATCGTCGAGCATAAGGATGCGTCGCCCGCCGAGCGCGCCATTCGTGAAGTCAACACCGGCATCCTGGCGGTCGCGACCCGTCAACTCAAACGTTGGATAGACGAACTGAAAAACGACAACGCGCAGGGCGAGTATTACCTCACCGACATCATCGCGCTGGCAGTGCGCGACGGGGTCGAGGTGGACACTTACCAGCCGGCATTCGAGTGGGAAGTGCTGGGCATCAACAGCAAGGCGCAGCTCGCCCAGCTCGAGCGCGTCCATCAGGGCGAGATCGCGCAGGCGCTGCTCGACGCCGGCGTGACCCTGATGGATCCAGCACGGCTCGACGTGCGCGGCACGCTGACGTGCGGGCGCGACGTCGTCATCGACGTCAACTGCGTGTTTGAAGGCCGGGTTGAATTGGGCGATGACGTGCAAGTGGGCGCCAACTGCGTGCTGCGCAACGTGACCGTGGCGACGGGCACGCGCATCGACGCCTTCACCCTGATCGACGATGCGGCCATCGGCGAAGCCAACCGGCTCGGGCCGTTCTCGCGCATCCGCCCCGGGACCACGCTGGCGCGCGACGTGCATGTCGGCAACTTCGTCGAGATCAAGAACAGCCAGATCGACGACGGTTCCAAGATCAACCACCTGTCCTACGTCGGCGACACCACCATGGGCAAGCAGGTCAACATCGGCGCCGGCACCATCACCTGCAATTACGATGGCGCCAACAAGCACCGAACGGTGATCGAGGACGAGGTCTTCGTCGGATCCGACACCCAGCTGGTCGCACCGGTCACTGTCGGCCGCGGCGCCACCCTGGGCGCCGGCACCACGCTTACGAAAGATGCGCCCGCGGGCGAACTCACCCTGTCGCGGGCGAAACAGCTCACCCTCAACGGCTGGAAGCGGCCGGTCAAACAGAAAAAGGAAGGCTAATCATGTGCGGCATTGTCGGCGCGGTTGCGCAACGTAACGTCGTTCCCATTCTGCTCGAAGGACTGCGGCGCCTCGAATACCGCGGCTACGATTCGGCCGGACTGGTCATCATCAACGGTGGTCTGCGGCGGGTGCGCAGCGTTGGCCGCGTCGCCGGGCTGGCGGAGGCGTGCGCGGCGCAGCAGGTGCACGGCAATCTCGGCATTGCGCACACGCGCTGGGCCACCCACGGTGCGCCGTCGGAGGCCAACGCGCACCCGCACGTCAGCGGCAGGCTGGCGGTGGTGCATAACGGCATCATCGAAAACCACGAGGCGCTGCGCACCCGGCTCAAGGCGGCCGGATTTGTCTTCACCTCGGAAACCGATACCGAGGTGATCGCCCACCTGGTTGAACTGTACTACCGCCAGTCGAACGATCTGCTCGCGGCCACCCGCACGGCGGTGACCGAGCTCGAAGGCGCCTACGCCATCGGCGTGGTGAGCGAGGATTCGCCGAACCGACTGATCTGCGCGCGCAAGGGCAGCCCGCTGTTGATCGGTCTGGGCATTGAGGAAAACTTCATCGCCTCCGACGTCTCGGCCCTGCTGCCGGTGACCCAGCGCGTGATGTACCTGGAAGAGGGCGACGTCGCCGACATTGGCCTGTTGGCGGTGTCGGTATACGACGCCGCGGGCAACCCGGTCGACCGCAGCGTGCACATTTCCGAGCTGTCGGCCGACATGGCCGAGCTCGGCAATTACCGCCACTTCATGCAGAAGGAAATCCACGAGCAGCCGCGCGCGCTGACCGATACCTTGCTGACCGCGGTGGCGCAGGAACATATTCAACCGGAATGGTTCGGCTTCGACGCTGCCGCGGTGCTGGGCAAGGTGAACGCGGTGACCTTCCTCGCCTGCGGCACCAGCTACCATGCGGCGAAAGTGGCCACTTACTGGCTGGAAGCGATCGCGGGCATTCCGGCGCGCGCCGAAATCGCCAGCGAATACCGCTACCGCACCTCGGTGCCCAACCCCGACGCGCTCATCGTCACCATTTCGCAGTCGGGCGAGACGGCCGACACGCTGGCGGCGCTGAACCACGCCAAGGCGCTGGGCCAGGACAAAACGCTGACCATCTGCAACGTGCCGGAGTCGGCGCTCACCCGCGCGTCGCGGCTCAAATTCCTCACCCGCGCCGGCCCTGAAATCGGTGTCGCCTCGACCAAGGCCTTCACCACCCAGCTCGCTGGCCTGTTCCTGCTGACGCTGGTGCTGGCGAAACTGCGCGGGCGGCTTACGGCGGAGCAGGAAACCGCGTACCTGGCCGAGCTGCGCAGTTTGCCGAACAAGGTGCAGCAGGTGCTGGCGCTGGAGCCGCAGGTCGAAGCCTGGTCGCAGCGTTTTGCCAACAAGCATCATGCGCTGTTCCTCGGGCGCGGCGTGCATTACCCGATCGCGCTCGAAGGCGCGCTGAAGCTGAAGGAGATTTCCTACATCCACGCCGAGGCCTACCCGGCGGGCGAACTCAAGCACGGCCCGCTGGCGCTGGTGGACGAGGACATGCCGGTGATTACGATCGCGCCGAACGATCAGCTGATCGAAAAGCTGAAGTCGAACATGCAGGAAGTGCGCGCGCGCGGCGGCGAACTGTACGTGTTCGCCGACGGCGACGTGCACATCGAGGACTCGGCGTTCGTCCACGTCATCCGCCTGCCCGGCGGCAGCAACGGCGCGCTGTCACCGATCCTGCACACCGTGACGCTGCAGATGCTGTCGTATCACGCCGCCCTGCAAAAAGGGACCGACGTCGACAAACCCCGAAATCTGGCCAAGTCGGTCACGGTTGAGTGATAGAAGTGGCTCCGGTTGTCTGAACAACATTCCCCGATTTATAAGTGGAACTCGGGCGGGTTAAATGTGCGTCGTTGTTCACGGTGGTGGCCAACGCGGAGCGCACCGGGAATTTCATTCTACGCAGCCTCGGCCAGCTTGGGCAGCCAGTCCAGATAGGCTTGTTCGGGCGTGACATCGTCCAGACTCGAATGCGATCTGCCCGTGTTGTACCAGTGAAGGTATTCGGCAATGTCGGTGCGGGCGGCGCTCACGCTGTCGTACGCCTTCAGGTAGACCCGCTCGTACTTCACGCTGCGCCACACGCGCTCGACGAACACGTTGTCGCGCCACGCACCGCGCCCGTCCATCGACAGCTTGCAGCCTTGCGCCAGCACCGCCTCGGTGAACGTCTCGGCAGTGAACTGGCTGCCCTGATCGGTGTGACGATGTCGGGCGTGCCGTAACGGGCAAAGGCCGCATCGATCACTTCCCGGGCGTGGCACGCTTCCAGTGTGATCGCCACCTTGTGCGCCAACACCCGGCGACTGGCCACGTCCACTACGGCGGT
>JBAQND010000184.1:0-5464 GCA_049303455.1 Thiobacillus sp. | reverse complement strand
ATAAAACGGATGGATTTTTTCGCGGGGCAAGGCGCGAGGAGGCGACATGGCGGGCTCTATGGCAACGACGAGCAACGCCGCCATGCGGAAAAAGACGCTGTTTCATGTTTCGTTATTTTCGATTCGTGACACTAGCGTTCCCACACCACGCGCAGCAGGTTCTCCTGCTCGTTGTAGTGATATTCCAGTTCGCCCTGGTAGGCATGGTGCAGCGCCTCGCCGATGCCGCGGGCGAGATGGATGTCGGTGGTGGTGATCTGGACGCCGTCATCCTGATCCTCGATGTTCATGATCCGCTTCAGGGGGTGCTCGGCCTTGGCACGCTCTTCCTCGTTCCTGGCCAGGTGCAGTAACTCCTCGCGGTGATCCTTGAAAAATGGTCCGCTCACGGTCACATAGCCGGCCGGGAACGCATCCTGAATGCGGTGGCAGGCCGGGCACATGTCCTCGTGGGCCTCGGCCGGCCGCGCCAGCCATTGCCAGCGGCCTTCGTGGAACACGGCGCCGCATTGCGGGCAAACCGTGGGTTCCGGCAGCTTGTGCTTGGCCTTGTAGGTGTCGTGCCGGTTGTCCTGGACCAGGCGGTCGCGGCGGACAGGGTGGAAGTCAGTGAATCGGGTTTTCATTTTGCGCTCCTGTGTTGACACATAAAAAAGTTGACTTAAATCCATTCCTTTTCCGCGGCGGCGCGTTGTTCTCCCCACAGCGCGCCCGGCGGCAGATCGAGCAGGGAATAGGCGCCTGCCTGCAGAAACGGCAATGCGCGCGCGGCGGCAAGCATCATCCGCGCGGCGAGCCCCGCCTCGTCGTAGCGGGCTTCCAGCAAGAAAGCGGCATGGCCGGTGTCTCCCGGCGCGGCACGGCGTTCGAGCGTCACGCCATGGTTGGCGGCTTCCAGCGCGGCGAGGCTGGGAACCGGGAAGACCAGGGTCTGTTCATCGAGAAAGAGGGGGTCATGAACAATGGCATCGGTCACGGTCGCCGCGTCGGCCGAGGGCTCCAGTTCAACATAGACATAGCGCTGGGGGCGGCCTTCCACCGAGCGGGATTCCGTCGCCAGCGCCTGTCTCACCCCCGGGATGTCCGTTGCCGCCAGCGTGTGGTGCAGGCTCGGCACGATGTGCCGGCTGGTTTCCGTATGCCCGCCGGGCGCCAGCAGCGCGAAATGGCTGCGCAACAGGGAGAAGACGCCGGGGTCGCATCCCGCGCCGACGACGGCCGGCAACTTGTGATGGAGCGCGGCGCGATGGATTTCAGCCTTGTGTGCGAGGAAGGCCTCGCCGTGGAGGCGCGCGCATTCCACCAGCGGAATGCGGCTTTGCAGCAGGTCTTTCGCGATCCCCAAGACCGCGTCGAGCGGCACGCAGACCAGCGCGGCATCGACCTCGTTCAGTTCGCTGATGTGGGTCACGGCAGGTGCTTTCAACCAGGAAGCCGGCGCGCCGCCCGGGCGCTGCACCACCCCCGCCAGAACGCTGGCCGGGTCGGCCTGGATGGCTTCGGCGCATTGGCGTCCCACATTTCCCGGACCGATGATGGCAAGCCGTGTTTTTTTCATGTTGTGATGCCGACAAGGGTCGGCTCGTTTTTTTCGGAAAAGGCTTATCGTTGATTCAGCTTAGGACGCGAAAGCGCAGTGAAGGATTCAGCGTGAG
The DNA here is from genome assembly GCA_049303455.1 of Thiobacillus sp. Taxonomy (GTDB): domain Bacteria; phylum Pseudomonadota; class Gammaproteobacteria; order Burkholderiales; family Thiobacillaceae; genus Thiobacillus. The sequence continues at coordinate 3,809 of JBAQND010000184.1, read as the reverse complement.
AGATTTTCCAGCAGCCTGAGCATTTCGCGCATGAAGGCGGGCAGGTCGGCGGGCTGCCGGGAGGTGACCAGTTTGCCGTCGACCACCACTTCCTGGTCTTCGTAAAGCGCGCCTGCCTGTTTCAGTTCCTCGGCAACCGAAGGGGCGCAGGTGGCGCGTCGCCCCACCATCACGCCGGCACTGATCAGGATTTGCGGTCCGTGGCAGATGGCGGCGACCGGCTTGCCGCTGCGCATGAAATCCTGTGCGATCGCGATGGCGGCCGCCTCCTTGCGCAGGGTGGCGGGCGCCTTGCCGCCGGGGAGCACGAGCAGGTCGTACGCGTCCGGGTCGACATCCCGCAGCGCCTTGTCCACGACGACCTCGTAGCCGTGCTTGCCGTGGATATTCCCCCCGGAAATCGAGGCGACATCCACCGCAAGCCCTGCCTCCTGCAACCGGTAGAACGGAAACAGAAGCTCGGAATCCTCGAAATGATCGGCGCTGAGAATCAGGGCATTTTTCATGGCATCAGGCCTTGTGTTCCAGCGCAATGCCGACCAGTTCGATCACCACGCCCAGTGCCAGCACCGCCAGGCCGCCCCACACCTCGGGCGCGAGGAACATCATCGCGCCGCCCAGCACCACCAGGAACAGCGCCAGGGCACGCCTTGAACGTCGATACCTCAACACGTCGAATGTTCCTTCGCTTCGATCAGGGACGGGCTACTCATAGCGCAGCAGTTCCTCGGCGAGGGTGTCTTCGCCAAAACGTTCGATCAGCGCGTCGATCTCCGACAGCAGCGTGTCGTCCTCGTCGTCCTCCAGTTCGCCATCACCCACCAGCCGCGCGCCGAGGCCGGCCAGGATGGCGTCCCTGACGGTGGACAGCGTGGGGGGATTTTCGCGGTTCTCGTCGCCGACCACCGCCTCGATCGCACGCGACAAGGATTCGCTGGCGCTGGCCTGCACAAAATCGATGGCCAGCGCGGCGCCGCCGAACTCCTCGATCAGGGCATCCAGTTCGTCGAGGATCGAGATGTCGACATCGAAGTGATGCAGGCGCTCGGCCTCGTTGAAGTCGTCCGGCAACAGGTCGGCGAGAAAACGGCGCACCGCCATGAGGGAAACGGGTTGCTCGCATTCCGGATTGTTGACCCGGCTGCTGAGCAGTGCCGACAAACGTGAGCTGACGCGGCTTGAAACATCGATTGGATTACGGATCATGGCGTTTCCTGCTTGTCTGGGATCACCCTGCTTGTCTGGGATCACATTGAGAAATCGTGATTTTCAAAACCACTGCTTACTTGAAGGTATAGCAGATGACCCCTCGAGCAGGGGCGGGTGCACGGCTCGCCTATGCTTAAGCGATGGACAAAAGCCGCCCCCCACGCGTGTCGAACCAGCCGGAGCAGGCCGCCGTCAGCCTCGAAGCCAAGCTCGGCTTCCTCGGCCGGCCGGATGCCTACCCCGAGGCGCCGTCGCGGGTGGACGCGGTGGAGACCCACATGTCCTGGGTTTTCCTCACCGATTCCCATGCCTACAAGCTGAAAAAGCCGGTGCGCTACGACTACCTCGACTTCAGCACGGTCGAGGCGCGGCGCCTGGACTGCGAGGCGGAAGTTCGGCTCAACCGTCGTCTCGCCGCCGAGGTCTACCTGGGGGTGGTCCCGCTGGTGCAGGACGCGGCAGGCCGCCTGCGCCTGGGCGGGGCCGGCGAGACCGTCGACTGGCTGGTGCGGATGCGGCGGCTGCCGGCGGACCGCATGCTCGACCATCGGCTGCGCAACGACGCGGTCGAGCAGCCGGAAATCAGCCAGTTGGCCCAGCGGCTTGCCCGCTTCTATGCCGCGCTGCCCGCGGAACCGCTCACGCCCGAGGCGTATCGGCAAGCCCTGGCCGGGCGGATCGAGGACAACCTGCGCGAACTCGGCAGCCCGGAATTCGGCCTGCCCCGCGAGGAGCCGGCGGCGCTCGCCCACTTCCAGCTGCGCTTCCTGCAAAGCCACGCCGATTTGTTCGATCAGCGCGTGCAGGCGGGCCGCATCGTCGAGGGCCACGGCGACCTGCGGCCGGAGCATGTGTGCCTTCTGGCCGAACCAGTGGTCATCGATTGCCTGGAGTTCAACCGCGAATTCCGCATCCTCGATCCGGCCGACGAGCTGGGCTATCTGGCGCTGGAATGCGAGCGGCTGCAAGCGCCGCAAGCGGCCCGCTGGCTGCTGGACGGCTATGTCGAGGCGAGCGGTGATGCGCCGCCCGCGGCGCTGCTGCATTTCTACCAGAGTTGCCGGGCGACGCTGCGCGCCAAGCTTGCCCTGTGGCACCTGCGCGACGATGGGCGGCATCGGCCGGAAAAATGGGTGGCGACGGCCAGGGACTATCTCGAATGGGCGCAACGGCACGCCGACTCGGCCGCAGGCTGAGCGGGCTCAGACCTGCAGTAGCTCGACCAGCGAGCCGCCGCTGTGCAGGCGGTAGATGGCTTCGGCGAACAGCGGCGCGGAGGCCAGCACCGCCACCCGGCTGCCCAGCAACGCCGGCGGCAGGCGGAAGGGCGGAATGGAATCGGTGATCAGCACCTGATCCAGCGCCGGGTCGGCCAGCACCGCGTCCGCCGCGCCGACGAACATGCCGTGACTGGCTGCGACGTAAACCCGACTGGCCCCCAGTGCCTTGCAGGCGGCAGCGGCCCGCGCCAGGGTGGTGCCGGTGCCGATCAGGTCGTCGAGGATGATCGCGGTCATGCCGCCGACATCGCCCACCACCGCTTCGCCCGACACCACGCCTTCGCTGCGGCGCTTTTCCATGAAGGCGGCCGCGATGGGACGGTCGAGCGTCTGGCTGAGGGCCTGGCGGAAGGCTTCGGCCCGCTTCACCCCGCCGGCGTCGGGCGACACCACCACGATGGGTTCGTCCGCCAGGTGCGCCGCGAACCAGGCGACGAACAGGCCCTGGGCTTCGAGGTGCTCGGCCGGGATGCGGAAGGCATTCTGGTAGGCGGCCGGGTTGTGGACGTCGAGGGTCACCATGCGGTCGGTGCCCACGGCCTCGAACAGCTGGGCGACATAGCGGCTGCTGACCGGGTCGCGCGACTTGGTTTTGCGGTCCTTGCGCGAATAGGCCAGATAGGGACACACGGCGGTGACCCGGCCGGCCGAGGCATCCTTCAGCGCGCCGATGAAAAACAACAGACGGACCAGCTTGTCGTTGGCACTCATGCCCGGCTCGCCGTAGAGCGACTGGATCACGTAGACGTCCTTGCCTCGCACGTTTTCCAGCGGCCGCGCCTTGTGCTCGCCGTCCTCGAATTCCCGTTCCTCGTGGCTGGCGAGCGCGACCCCCAGCGCCGTGGCCACCCGTTCGCCGTAGGCGTGGCTGGCATCAAGGGCAAACAGGCAAAGCGCATCCGGGGTCATCGGTGTCTCCTCAATGGCGGCTGGCAGTCAATGGCGGCTGGCAGCATTTTCATAATATGCCAGACTTGAATGGAGGTCAGCCCACAACCAAGGCGAGAACCATGGAACCCAAGGAATGTTTTTACAAGGAGCAGTTCGGCTACTGCTGGCTGGTGGATGGCCAGTGGTTTTTTCAGGGGGTGGATGTGGCCGAACAGCCGCTGGGCGAACCAGTCAAGGTCGAGCTGGGGGAACTGGTCTTCCATCATGACCAGGACGAAGAATTGCACTAGTGTCGTGAATCTTAAATATCGAAACATAAAACGGCGTCTTTTTCCGCATGGCGGCGTTGCTCGTCGTTGCCATAGAGCCAGCTATGTCGCCTCCTCGCGCCTTGCCCTGCGAAAAAATCCATCCGTTTTATCTTGTCCC
>JBAQND010000183.1:0-6657 GCA_049303455.1 Thiobacillus sp. | reverse complement strand
TCGATGCAAAAAAAGTGTAAAAACTGCGTATAATTCGCAGGCTTCAAAGCGCCGGTAGCTCAGCTGGATAGAGTACTTGGCTACGAACCAAGGGGTCAGGAGTTCGAATCTCTTCCGGCGCACCATAAAATCAAGGGGTTAGCTCAGGCTAGCCCCTTTTCATTTCAGGCACGCGATCCTGGCGTCGCGCCCTCCCCGCCATACATCCCCCGTCGAACGGCCAGCCGCCGCTTGAATGGCGCGCCGGCCGGCGGCAATCAAGACGGTCAAGACGGTCTGAACGATTGCAGGAAGTGGGTCATCTCGTCGGTCGGCAGCGGCCGGCTGATCAGATAGCCCTGAATCACGTCGCATTGCAGGGAGTGCAGATAGCGCGCCTGGTCCTCTTCTTCAACGCCTTCGGCGATGACTTCAAGCCCGAGGCTATGGCCCAGTGCGATCACGGCCCTGACGATCGAGGCATTGCCGCTGTTGGTGGTCACGTCGCGCACGAACGAGAGGTCGATCTTCAGCTTGTGTACCTCGAGCTGCTGCAGGTAGGCCAGCGAGGAATAGCCGGTGCCGAAATCGTCGATCGACAGGCGCACGCCGAGGGCCTTGAGTTCCGCCAGGGACTTGAAGGATTGCTCACGGTCGTTGAGGACGAAACTCTCGGTGATTTCAAGCTCCAGCTGTTCGGGCGAGATCCCCGATTCCTGCAGGGCGTCCTGGACCGATTTGACCAGGTGCCCCCGGTTCAGCTGGACGGCGGAGATGTTGACCGCCGTCTGGCGAGGCGCCACCCCGATGTCCGACCACGCCTTGATCTGGCGGCAGGCCGCGCGCAGCACCCAGTCTCCAAGCGGCACCACCAGGCCGCATTCCTCGGCCAGCGGGATGAATTCGTCGGGCGGGATCATCCCCCGCTCCGGGTGCCGCCAGCGCACCAGGGCTTCCAGGCCCACGATCCGTCCGCTGACCAAGTCGACCTGCGGCTGATAGTGCAGACTCAGCTCCTCTCGGTCCAACGCGCGCCGCAGGTCGGCTTCGAGCGTCAAACGCGCCTTGGCGCGGCGGGTCATCTCCGGCGAGAAAAAGCGCAGGGTGCTCCGCCCCCGGACCTTGGCCTGGTGAAGGGCCGCCGCTGCGCTGCTCTGCAGGGTTTCGACATCCAGGCCGTCGGTCGGATACAGGGCGATGCCGATACTGGCGCTGATATAGATGCTGTTGCCGTCGAGCAGGAAAGGTTCGCCCAGCGTTCCGATCATTCGCTGGGCGACCAGATCGCTGCCGGGCAAGCTCGTACTGCACTCGACGATCATATTGAACTCGTCGCCGCCGATGCGTGCGATGACGCTGCTGTCTACCAGCAAGTCCTGGAGCCGTTTGCCCACTTCATTCAGCAACTGGTCGCCCAGGCTGGGGCCGAGGCTTTCGTTGATGGCCTTGAAATTGTCGAGATCGAGACACAGCAGGGCGAACTGGGTCTGGCTGCGCTCGGCATGCAGGATCGCTTGTTCCAGCAACTGCACGAACAACGCACGGTTGGGCAAGCCGGTCAGCGGGTCGCGGTGGGCGAAAAAATCGAGCTTTTGTTCCGCATCCTGACGATCGGTTATGTCGCGGTGGGAGCCGCGCAACCCCAGCAGCTTGCCTGCCGCGTCGAACACGGGCTTGCTGACGTGTTCAATCCAGCGTTCGCTGCCGTCCTTGGCACGAATACGAAAGATCATGAGTTCCGGACTGGCGCTATGCGCAGCCGGGCTGTGCCGTGCCCAGATTTCCGCATCGTCTGGATGGATGATTTTTTCCATCAGGCCGGCATCGGTAAAGAAATCGGCTGGCGGATAGCCCGATACGTCCTGGCAGGCGGGCGACACATAGAGATAGCGGCCATCGGGCGCCATCCAGTATTCCCAGTTGGGCGAGTAGTCGGCAAGGATGCGGTATTTCTCTTCGCTCTGTTCCAGCAAGGCCGTGCGCTGGGCGACCTGGTCTTCGAGAAGATGCCGCAGGCGGGCGAGTTCCAGATGGGTGCGCACGCGGGCGCGCACCTCGTCGATGTCGAAAGGCTTGGTGATGTAGTCAGCCGCGCCAATGTTGAAGCCGTCGACCTTGTTCTGCGGCTCGTCGACCACGGTGACGAAGATGACCGGGATACGGTTGCCCGCCGGCGAAGCCTTGATGCGCCGGCAAACTTCGTAGCCGTCCATCTCCGGCATCATGACGTCGAGCAGCACCAGATCGGGGGGCGTGGGCCCCTCGATCTGTTCAAGCGCCTTGGCGCCAGAGCGGGCGACCATGATGCGATAGTCGTCCTTGAGCGCTTCCAGCAGCTCATGAATGTTTTCCGGGAGGTCGTCGACCACCAGTAGCGATGGCGTACGACCGGAGTCGCGTTGCCCCGAAATATTCAACATCAGTGGGTTCCTTCGGTAATGCTGCAATGCAAGCTGGGTGCGCACGCGCAGATGCAGTAATTCGGGATTGACCGGCTTGGTGATGTAGTCGGCCACGCCAAGCGTGAGGCCGCGCGCCTCGTCGGCGGATTCGGCCAGCGCGGTGACAAAAATGACCGGGATATCGGCGGTGGCAGGATGGGATTTCAACTGCGCCAGGACCGAATAGCCGTCCATGCCGGGCATCTTGACGTCCAGCAGGATGAGATCGGGCTGCGGCGAATGCTGCGCAAGTTCAAGCGCCTTCTCGCCGCTGGTTGCGGCAAGAATCGCATAGTCGCCGCGCAGGACGTTCATCAACGCATGCAGGTTTTCATGCACGTCGTCAACAATGAGAATGCGGGGGCGGCCGATGGCGATTTCTGTCATGTCGGATCACTCAGATGGTGGGCTTCATGCGGGCTTGCAGGGTGCCCAGTTGTGCACGCGCTTCATCGATGGCGAATACATCGACCTGGTCTACGATCGATGCGACCTCTGGTTCAAGGGGGGAACCGGCCACGCCTGCGCGCAGTTCCTGGAGCACGGGGTCCGCCGCCCCCAGGTCGTCATCCAGCGCCCGCAGCAGGCGCGTCAGCAGCTCGAAAATCTGGACCGCATCGAGAGGCGCGGTTGCGGGAACGGATGCCGCCGTCACGGCGAGGCTGTCGATGTCCTGGATCACCGCCTGCAGCACGCTGCGCATTTCCGTCAGCGCGGCGGAATCCGGCAGGCTGCCCTGCTTGAGCAGCACATCGATCTGCACCACCATTTCATACAGCGCTGTGGCGCCAATGCTACCGGAGACGCCCTTCAGCGCATGGCAATAATCCTCCGCCTGCTGAACGCTGGATTCTGTCACCAGCCGTTGCAGTTCTTCGGCGGCATTGGCATAGCGCTCGCGAAAGCGGCGCAGCTGCTTGCGATAGGCCTCAGCCTTGCCACCGATGCGGCGGACGCCTTCGCGGGTGTCGAGGCTGGAAAGTGCCTGCAACTCGGGCGGAAACGCCTCGGGTTGCAGGGTGCCCGGGGCAGCCGCCGGGCTGAGGCTACGCTGCATGGGCAGCGGCAGCCATTTCGCCAGCACCGCCATCAACCGTTCAGGCGCGACAGGCTTGCTGATATGGTCGTTCATCCCGGCAGCCTGGCTTTTTTCGGCGTCCTGCGCCATCGCCAGCGCGGTCATGGCAATGATCGGCAGGGTGGCGAAATGCTCGCCGCCGGACGCCTGCGCCAGCGCGCGGATCGCGTGGGCCGCTGTCAGGCCGTCCATGACCGGCATCTGGATGTCCATCAGCACGGCGTCGTAATGCTGCCGCTGCACCATGTCGACGGCTTCCTGGCCATTCATCGCCTCGTCGACCTCGATGCCCTCGCTGCGCAGCAGTTCGGTGGCGAATTCCCGGTTGATGTCGTTGTCTTCGACCAGCAGCAGGTGTGCGCCGGCCAGCTGGCCGCTGACGGCGGTATCGGGCTTGCTACCCTGGCGGCTGTCGTCCGCACCCAGTATGCGTCCCCGGCCCAGCACCGTCAGGAGGGTATCGAGCAGTGTCGATGGCGATACCGGCTTGACGAGAAACCCGTCCACACCCGCCTTCTGCGCCAGCCGGATCACGTCCTCACGACCATACGCCGTCACCATCACGACCTTGGGCTGGTGCGGAATGGCCGGATCCAGGTGGATGCGCCGGGTTGCTTCGTCGCCGTTCATCCCGGGCATGCGCCAGTCCATCAACACGAGATCGAACGGATTCCCGGCGGCTGTTTCGAGCGAAGCCAGCGCGGCAGGGCCGCTCGACGCGGTGCCGACATCGAAATGGAAGTAGCGCAGCATCTCGGCCAGGATCTCGCGCGACACTTCGTTGTCATCCACCACCAGCACGCGGATCCCCCTGAGCAGCGGCCCCGCCTGCTCGGCCAGGTCGAGGCGGCGCGGCTGCCGGGCGATCTCGATCGGCAGCACGAAGCAAATCGTCGTCCCCTTGTCGGGCTGCGAGTCCTCGACCCAGATGCGACCCCCCATCAACTCGACCAGGTTCTTGCTGATGGCCAGCCCCAGGCCCGTCCCGCCAAAACGGCGCGTGGTCGACTGATCGGCCTGGTTGAACTTCTCGAACAGTTTGTCCTGCACCGCCTGCGTCATGCCGATGCCGGTGTCGCGCACGCACGCCTGCAGGGTCAGGCCTGCCCCGGCCGCGCCGATGCAGCGCAGGGCAAGCTCGACGTCGCCCTTTTCGGTGAACTTCACCGCATTGCCACACAGATTGAGCAGTACCTGACCCAGGCGCAGGGGATCGCCCACGAGAGCCGCAGGGATCGCAACATCATGCCGGATCAGGAATTCGATTCGCTTTTGCTCGGCCTGCGGCCCGATGACATCGGTCAATTGCTGCAGCACGCTGTCGAGGCCAAACTCGACATGCTCGATTTCCAGCTTGCCGGCCTCGACCTTCGAAAAATCGAGGATGTCGTTGATGATGCCGAGCAGCGAATGGGCTGCGCCCTGGGCCTTGGTCAGCTGATTGTGGAGGCCGGGCGTCAGATCGTTCTTGAGCGCCAGATAGAGCATGCCTAAAACGGCGTTCATCGGCGTGCGGATTTCATGGCTCATGTTGGCCAGAAAATCCGATTTCATGCGGGTGGCTTCCTCGGCCAGCGCCTTGGCCTGCAGCACGGCCTCCATGGCGGCCCGTTCGGCGGTAATGTCCTCGATGATGCCGACGACCCCTCTGGATGGGTTGGCCGCATCGATGCTGCGCATAGACATCCTTGACCAGAAGCCGCTGCCGTCCTTGCGCACCAGCCACTGCTCGCGTACATGCGTTTCGCCGCGGGTGATCTGCGCATCCATTTCCTCGCTGACGCTGGCGTAAGCGTCGTCGTCGGCATACCACATGCGGGTTGACTGGCCAACCTGCTCGCCCGGAACGTAGCCGAAGATTTCATCCATGCGCCGGTTGCAGCGCATGATGGTCCGCTCCTTCACCATCACGATTCCCACGCTGGCGGAATCGAACAGCGCCTGCAGTTCGTCGGTGCGTTCTGCGACCAGGGCTTCCAGATTGGCGCGCTCATGTTCCAGCGCTTTTGTCGTCTTCACCAGGTCCCGGGTGCGCTGATCCACCTGCCAGCGCAACAGCAGGCTGATAACCAGCAAGGTCAGCAAGCCGGTCCCCAGCCAGCCCAGCGACCACAGCACCCAGCGCGGCATCAGGACCTCCGGCGGCTCGGCCATGGTGCGGCGCAGGGCGTCGAAGTAGATCGACGCGGAGTCGCGCCGCCAAGCCGTCAGATGCATGTCGATACGCGCCAGCAGATCGGCGTTGCGTCCATGGCCGGTGGCGAAGTAAAGATTCGATGGCAGAAAAACGATCGGCGTTTCCTGCAGCTTGTATTGGCCGCCGTTGCGGGCGGCAAAAAAGCTGTTGGTCACCACGGCATCGGCCTTCCCCGCCACCACGGCCGCGTAGCCTAGATCCAGGGACTGCACCGGCACCGGCTGGTAAGCATGGCGATTGCCGGCCATCAGCCGGGCGAAGGAAGCCTGCTGAATTCCGCCCTCCAGCACGGCAACACGCCTGCCCGCCAGATCAGCGAGCGAATGCACTTTCAGACCCGGTCGGGTATAGACCTGCGACCAGCTGCTGGCGACCGAGACCCGGTGAAAGTCGTAACGCTGGGCTCGACCGCTGGAAAACGCTACATCGGGCATCAGGTCCAGCTGCCCCTGCTCCAAGCGTTGGAGGCAGTCTGCCCACTGGCAGGGGATATAGCGCAGCGTCCAGCCTTCGTCGCGCGCGATCGCGTCCAGCAATTCGACGAAGAATCCGGCCGGGCGGCCGTTCTTGTCTGTATAAACCTTGGGCGCATTTTCAAAGAGCCCGACCGTGACGATCCGCTGCTCGTTCTGCCCGCCATCGCGCCATTGCCAGACGACGATAGCCAATATGGCGAGCGCAATCAGGACCGCAGCAGACAGCAGGAGACGGGGACGTTTCAATGCTGATGATGGCTTTTTATTATGCAACTTGAGCAATATAACCTTATTGAGTCGCCCCTGAAAAACCCTCAAACCCCGTACAAACAAAGGAATTCACCTGAATTTCCCGCACCTCCTTATTATCTGTCCCTTCAAGCCAGTATTGTCCATCAGACTAGCCACTCCTACTCGACCTTTGTCATGTCAATCATGCTTCCGACTTGAGTTGTTCGATCTGCTGGCTCAGTGTCTCTATTTCCC
>JBAQND010000182.1:0-15513 GCA_049303455.1 Thiobacillus sp. | reverse complement strand
CCGCCAAATTTCTTCGACAAAATGGTGGTGATCGCCGCGGTCAAGGTGGTCTTGCCGTGGTCAACGTGACCAATGGTGCCAACGTTTACGTGCGGTTTGGTCCGCTGGAATTTTTCCTTAGCCATTTCAAGTACCCTATAAAATCAAAATTATTTCTTGGCGATCACTGCTTCAGCGATGTTCTTCGGTGCTTCGGTGTAGTGCTTGAATTCCATCGAATAGGTCGCGCGGCCCTGCGACATGGAGCGCAGATCGGTGGAATAACCGAACATCTCGGCGAGCGGCACTTCCGCCTTGATCGCCTTGACGCCGCCTACGTCGTCCATGCCCTGGATGATGCCGCGACGACGGTTCAAGTCGCCCATGACGTCGCCCATATAGTCTTCAGGCGTTTCCACCTCCACCGCCATCATCGGCTCCAGCAGGATCGGGCTGGCTTTACGCATGCCGTCCTTGAACGCCATGATCGCCGCCAGCTTGAATGCCAGCTCGGACGAGTCGACATCGTGGTAGGAACCGTCAAACAACGTGACTTTCACATCAACCACGGGATAGCCGGCAAGCACGCCGTTATTCAACGCCTCACGCAAGCCCTTTTCGACGGCGGGGATGTATTCGCGTGGCACCGTGCCGCCCTTGATGGCATCGACGAACTCGAAGCCCTTGCCGGTTTCGTTCGGCCCCATTTTGATCCAGACATGACCATACTGGCCCTTGCCGCCCGACTGCTTGACGTGCTTGCCTTCCTGCTCGATTTCCTTCTTGATCGCCTCGCGGTAGGCCACTTGCGGCGCACCCACGTTTGCTTCCACGCCAAACTCGCGGCGCATGCGGTCAACCAGAATCTCCAGGTGCAACTCACCCATGCCGGACATGATCGTCTGACCACTCTCCTCATCGGTACGAACGCGGAAGGACGGATCCTCCTGCGCCAGACGGCCGAGGGCAATACCCATTTTCTCCTGATCGACCTTGGTCTTCGGCTCGACCGCCACGTGAATCACCGGCTCCGGGAAAATCATCCGCTCGAGCGTGATCGGGTCGCCCAGGTCGCACAGCGTATCGCCCGTCGTGACGTCCTTCAGGCCGACTGCTGCCGCAATGTCGCCCGCGCGCACTTCCTTGATCTCCTCACGCTGGTTGGCGTGCATCTGCAGAATGCGGCCCAGACGCTCCTTGCGGCCCTTGACCGGGTTGTAAATCGTGTCGCCCGATTTGACGACGCCGGAATACACGCGGAAGAAAATCAACTGACCCACATAGGGGTCGGTCGCGACCTTGAACGCCAGCGCAGAGAACTTTTCGTCATCCGACGGGCGACGTGTGCCTTCCGTACCATTGTCCAACTCACCCTTGACCGGGGGAACGTCGGTCGGCGCCGGCATCAACTCGACCACCTTGTCGAGCATGGCCTGCACGCCCTTGTTCTTGAACGCGCTACCGCACATCATCGGAACGATTTCGCTGGCGATCGTGCGCGCGCGCAGGCCCTTGATGATGTCAGCCTCGGAGAGGTCGCCCTCCTCCAGATACTGGTTCATCATCTCTTCGGACGATTCCGCGGCCGCCTCGACCATGGTTTCACGCCATTTCTTGCACGTCTCGAGCAGCTCCTCGGGAATCTCGCGCAGATCGAACTTCATGCCCTGGCTGGCCTCGTCCCAGTAAATCGCCTTCATGCGAACCAGGTCAACCACGCCCTCGAACTTCTCCTCCGCCCCGATCGGCACCTGGATCGGAATCGGATTGGCCTTCAGGCGCAAACGCATCTGGTCATAGACCTTGAAGAAGTCCGCCCCGTTGCGGTCCATCTTGTTGACGAACGCCAGACGCGGCACGCGGTATTTGTCGGCCTGGCGCCAGACGGTTTCGGACTGCGGCTGCACACCACCCACCGCGCAATACACCATGCAGGCGCCATCCAGAACACGCATGGAGCGCTCGACTTCGATGGTGAAGTCGACGTGACCCGGCGTGTCGATGATGTTGATGCGATGCTCGGGGAAATTGCCGTCCATCCCCTTCCAGAAGCACGTGGTCGCGGCCGATGTAATCGTAATGCCACGCTCCTGCTCCTGCTCCATCCAGTCCATGGTGGCCGCGCCATCGTGGACTTCGCCGATTTTGTGCGATACGCCCGTGTAGAACAGGACGCGCTCGGTGGTGGTGGTCTTGCCGGCGTCAATATGGGCCGAAATGCCGATATTGCGATAGCGCTCAATAGGAGTGATGCGTGCCACGTTAATTACCTGCCAATTAGTGCGTTTAGATTAGAAGCGGAAATGCGAGAAGGCTTTGTTGGCTTCAGCCATACGGTGCACTTCCTCACGCTTCTTCACAGCGCCGCCGCGGCCTTCAGCCGCGTCCAGCAATTCGCCCGCCAAGCGGGCGCCCATGGATTTCTCGCCGCGCTTGCGCGCCGCATCCTTCAGCCAGCGCATCGCCAATGCGGTACGACGGCTCGAGCGCACTTCGACCGGCACCTGATAGTTGGCGCCACCAACTCGGCGGCTCTTCACCTCGACCATCGGACGAGCATTGTTCAGCGCGACGCCAAACACTTCCAGTGGGTCCTTGCCCGACTTCTGGACGATCTGCTCGAAGGCGCCATAAACGATGCGCTCAGCGACCGACTTCTTGCCGCTGGACATGACGACGTTCATGAATTTCGAAACCTCCTGATTACCGAATTTCGGATCAGGCAGGATTTCACGTTTGGGGACTTCGCGACGACGGGGCATATTCCTGTCTCTCTCTAGTTAAGCTTTTTTCGGACGCTTGGCGCCGTACTTCGAACGCGACTGCTTGCGGTCCTTGACACCCGCGGTGTCCAGGCTGCCGCGCACGGTGTGGTAACGCACACCCGGCAAGTCCTTGACCCGGCCGCCACGCACCAGCACAACCGAGTGCTCCTGCAGGTTATGGCCTTCACCACCGATGTAGCTGATGACCTCGAAGCCGCTGGTGAGCTTGACCTTGCAGACCTTACGCAAGGCGGAGTTCGGTTTCTTGGGCGTCGTGGTGTAGACGCGGGTGCACACGCCGCGGCGTTGCGGGCAGGCTTTCAAGGCCGGAACCTTGCTCTTTTCCACTGGCGCCTGGCGCGGCTTGCGGATCAGCTGGTTAATCGTTGGCATGTCAAAAATTCCGAAAAATTAAGGTAAGCGTATCGTTTCTAAAACAAGCGGGACGGCTATACGCCGTCCCGGGCTAGAGTCCTGCGCTTCCCGGCAAACTTGAGGCCGGAAAAAGACGCGTGATTCTAGGGGAGGGGCCGCCCCCTGTCAAGCGACTTCCTGATTCTCGGCAGGGTTCACGTCCCCGCCTTCGATCAAGTGTTCGGCCCCAAGGTCTTCCCCCGCAGCCTGGCGGCGTCGGGTGTTATGGAAGGCCAGGCCTGTGCCCGCCGGGATCAGGCGTCCGACAATCACGTTTTCTTTGAGGCCGCGCAATTCGTCGCGCTTGCCCATGATGGCCGCCTCGGTCAGGACACGCGTGGTTTCCTGGAAGGAAGCCGCCGAGATGAACGAATCGGTCGACAGCGACGCCTTGGTGATACCGAGCAGAATCGGATCGTAGACTGCAGGCTCCTTGCCGGCCGCCACCATGTTGTCGTTGATCTGCAGCACTTCCGAGCGCTCGACCTGCTCGCCGGGGATGAGGCCGGTGCTGCCCGGATCGGCGACCGTGACGCGACGCAGCATCTGGCGCACGATCACCTCGATGTGCTTGTCGTTGATCTTCACACCCTGCAAGCGGTACACGTCCTGCACTTCGTCGGTGATGTAACGCGCCAGCGCTTCCACCCCGCGCAGGCGCAGGATGTCGTGCGGATCGACCGGGCCGTCGACGATGATTTCACCTTTCTGGACGATCTGGCCGTCGTGCGCCGTCACGTGCTTTTCCTTGGTGATCAGATACTCGTTCGCCACCCCGTCGAGGTCGGTGATGACCAGACGCTGCTTGCCCTTGGTGTCCTTGCCGAAGGAGACGGTGCCGGTAACTTCCGCCAATACGCCGGCATCTTTCGGTGAACGTGCCTCGAACAGCTCGGCCACGCGCGGCAGACCGCCGGTAATGTCGCGCGTCTTCGAGGTTTCCTGCGGAATACGCGCGATCACGTCGCCCACCGCCACGTCCTGACCATCCTTCACGGTGATGATGGAGCCGATCTGGAAGGTGATGTTGACCAGCGTATCGGTCCCCGCCAGCTTGAGTTCATGGCCGGTCTCATCCAGCAGCTTGACCTGCGGGCGCAGGCCTTTGGAGGCGCTGCTGGCCTTGCGCTTGGGATCGATCACCACCAGGGTGGACAGACCCGTGACGTCGTCGAGCTGCTTGGCCACGGTGACGCCCTCTTCGATGTTCTCGAAGCGGATGCGGCCGGCGTATTCGGTGATGATCGGACGGGTGTGCGGATCCCAGGTCGCCAGCACGGCGCCTGCCTTGATCTTGGCGCCGTCGGTCACCATCAGGGTCGCGCCGTACGGCACTTTCTGACGCTCGCGCTCGCGGCCGGCATCGTCCGCAATGATGATTTCGCCGCTGCGCGAAATCGCTACCAGTTCCTTGCGGGCATTGGTCACATAGCGCATGGTGGCGGTGTACTGCACGGTGCCGTTCGACTTCGCCTCGAGCTGGCTGGCCGCCGCGGCACGCGACGCCGCACCACCGATGTGGAAGGTCCGCATGGTGAGCTGGGTGCCCGGCTCGCCGATCGACTGGGCGGCAATCACGCCGACCGCTTCGCCGACGTTGATCAGGTAACCGCGGCCCAGGTCGCGGCCATAACAGCTGACACACAGGCCGTAGCGCGTCTCACAGGTCAGCGGCGTGCGTACCTTGACTTCGTCGATGCCGAGGGACTCGATGGTGTCGACCACGTCTTCGACCAGCAAGGTGCCGGCTTCGAACACGGTCTCCTGGGTTTCCGGGTTGATGATGTCGCCGGCAGCCACACGTCCGAGAATCCGTTCGCGCAACGGTTCCACAACTTCACCCCCTTCGACCAGCGCCTTCACCACGAGGCCATTCCTGGTGCCGCAGTCGTGCTCAGTCACCACCAGATCCTGCGTCACGTCGACCAGACGGCGCGTCAGGTAGCCGGAGTTCGCGGTTTTCAGCGCGGTATCGGCCAGACCCTTACGTGCACCGTGGGTCGAGATGAAGTACTGCAGCATGTTCAGGCCTTCACGGAAGTTCGCCGTGATCGGCGTCTCGATGATGGAGCCATCCGGCTTCGCCATCAGGCCGCGCATACCGGCCAGCTGACGAATCTGCGCCGCGGAACCGCGCGCGCCCGAGTCGGCCATCATGTAGATCGCGTTGAACGACTCCTGGGTGACTTCCTTGCCGTGGCGATCGGTGACCTTCTCGCCGCCGAGCTGGCCCATCATGGCCTTGGCCACGGCGTCGCCGGCGCGGCCCCAAATGTCGACCACCTTGTTGTAGCGTTCGCCCTGGGTTACCAGACCCGAGGTGTACTGCGATTCGATCTCTTTCACCTCGGCTTCGGCCGCGCCCAGGATCTGCCCCTTCTCGACGGGGATCAGCATGTCCTTGACCGCAATCGACATCCCTGAGCGGGTGGCGAAGGTGAAGCCGGTGTACATCAGCTTGTCGGCGAAAATCACCGTCTCGCGAAGACCGCAGCGGCGGAAGCTTGCGTTGATCAGCTTGGAGATTTCCTTTTTCTTCAGCGCCTTGTCGATGAAGCTGAACGGCAGATCCGGCGGCAGGATTTCGGACAGCAGCGCGCGCCCGAGTGTGGTTTCCACCCGCTTGACGGTTTCAACCCGGTTCTTGTTCTCGTCCAGGGTCACTTCCTTGATGCGTACCGTGACGCGGGCATGCAGCTCCGCTTCGCGGGTGTCGTAGGCGCGGCGCGCTTCGGTGACGTCGGCAAACAGCATGCCTTCGCCCTTGGCGTTGATCTTCTCGCGCGTCATGTAGTACAGGCCCAGCACGATATCCTGCGACGGCACGATGATCGGCTCGCCGTTGGCGGGCGACAGCACGTTGTTCGACGCCAGCATCAGGGTGCGCGCTTCGGTCTGCGCTTCCAGCGACAGCGGCACGTGGACGGCCATCTGGTCGCCGTCGAAGTCGGCGTTGAACGCCGCGCACACCAGCGGGTGCAGCTGGATCGCCTTGCCCTCGATCAGCACCGGCTCGAATGCCTGGATGCCCAGGCGGTGCAGCGTCGGTGCGCGGTTCAGCATCACCGGATGCTCGCGGATGACCTCTTCCAGCAGATCCCACACGACCGGCTCTTCGTCCTCCACCATCTTCTTGGAGGCCTTGATCGTGGTCGCCAGTCCCAGCGCTTCGAGGCGGTTGAAGATGAAGGGCTTGAACAGTTCAAGCGCCATCTTCTTCGGCAGGCCGCACTGATGCAGCTTCAGGGTCGGGCCCACCACGATGACCGAACGGCCGGAGTAGTCGACGCGCTTGCCCAGGAGGTTCTGGCGGAAGCGGCCGCTCTTGCCCTTGATCATGTCGGCCAGCGACTTCAGCGGGCGCTTGTTGGCGCCGGTCATCGCCTTGCCGCGGCGGCCGTTGTCGAGCAGCGAATCGACGGCTTCCTGCAGCATGCGCTTTTCGTTGCGCACGATGATTTCCGGCGCCTTCAGTTCGAGCAGGCGCTTGAGGCGGTTGTTGCGGTTGATGACGCGGCGATACAGGTCGTTGAGGTCGGAGGTCGCGAAGCGGCCGCCGTCCAGCGGCACCAGCGGGCGCAGTTCGGGCGGCAGCACCGGCAGCACTTCGAGGATCATCCATTCGGGCTTGATGCCGGACTTCTGGAAGCCTTCGAGGATCTTCAGACGCTTGGACAGTTTCTTCAGCTTGGTATCGGAACCGGTTTTGTTGATTTCCGAATGCAGGCTTTCCACGGTGGCATGCAGGTCAAGCGAGCGCAGCAGTTCGCGCACGGCCTCCGCGCCCATCAGCGCCTTGAATTCATCGCCGTATTCTTCCAGCTTGGCAAGGTAGTCGTCCTCGGTCAGCAACTGGCCGCGATTGAGCGGCGTCATGCCGGGCTCGACCACCATGAAGCCTTCGAAGTAGAGCACGCGCTCGATGTCGCGCAGCGTCATGTCGAGCACCATGCCCAGACGTGACGGCAGCGACTTCAGGAACCAGATGTGGGCGACCGGCGAGGCCAGCTCGATGTGGCCCATACGCTCGCGGCGCACCTTGGACAGCGTCACTTCGACGCCGCACTTCTCGCAGATCACGCCGCGATGCTTCAAGCGCTTGTACTTGCCGCACAGACACTCGTAGTCCTTCACTGGACCGAAAATCTTGGCGCAGAAAAGTCCATCGCGCTCCGGCTTGAAGGTGCGGTAGTTGATGGTTTCCGGCTTCTTCACTTCACCGTACGACCAGGAACGGATTTTCTCCGGCGACGCCAGGCCAATCTTGATGGCGTCGAACTCTTCCTCGTGGGTGGCCTGCTTGAATAGATCTAACAGTGCTTTCATGGCTGTGTCCTCACCCCTAAATTAATAACGTTCCAGATCGATGTCGATGCCGAGCGAACGGATTTCCTTCACCAGCACGTTGAAGGATTCCGGCATGCCTGCCTCGATCTTGTGGTCGCCCTTGACGATGCTCTCGTAGACCTTGGTGCGGCCATTCACATCGTCCGACTTCACGGTCAGCATTTCCTGCAGCACGTAGGACGCGCCGTAGGCTTCGAGCGCCCACACTTCCATTTCGCCGAAGCGCTGGCCACCGAACTGCGCCTTGCCGCCCAGCGGCTGCTGGGTAACCAGCGAGTACGGGCCGGTTGAGCGCGCGTGCATCTTGTCGTCGACCAGGTGATGCAGCTTAAGCACATGCTTGTAGCCCACCGTCACCTGGCGATCGAAGGCCTCACCGGTTTGGCCGTCGTACAGCGTCACCTGACCGCCCTCGGGCAGGCCGGCCAGCGTGAGCATTTGACGGATTTCCTCTTCCGAGGCGCCGTCGAATACCGGCGACGCAAACGGCACGCCCTTTTTCAGGTTGCGCGCAAGCTCAAGGATTTCATCGTCGCTGAAGCCGTCGATGTCTTCCGTCTTGCCTGACTGGTTGTAAATTTTCTTCAGGAAAACACGCAGATCCTTGGCCAGCGTCTTGGTCTGCGCCGCCAGCATTTCGCCGATCTTCTCGCCCAAACCCTTGGCAGCCCAACCGAGGTGGGTTTCCAGAATCTGGCCGATGTTCATCCGCGACGGCACGCCGAGCGGGTTCAGCACGATATCGACCGGGCGACCGTCTTCCATGAAGGGCATGTCCTCGACCGGAACGATCTTCGACACCACGCCCTTGTTGCCGTGACGGCCGGCCATCTTGTCGCCGGGCTGCAGACGGCGCTTGACCGCAATGTAGACCTTGACCATCTTCTGCACGCCGGGCGGCAATTCGTCGCCTGCGGTGAGCTTTTTCTTCTTCTCTTCAAACATCAGGTCGAACTCGATGCGCTTCTGCGTCAGGCTGTCCTTCAGCGACTCGACCTGGCGGCTGGCATCGTCGTCGGCCAGACGGATATCGAACCAGTCGTGACGGTTCACCGACTCCAGATAGTCGCGGGTGACCTTGCTGCCTTTGGCGAGCTTCTTCGGGCCGCCGTTGGCGACCTTCAGGTGCAGCAGCTTTTCCAGACGCGCAAAGGTGTCGTCTTCGACAATCCGCATGCGGTCGGTCACGTCCTTCTTGTATTCGATCAGCTGCGTGTCGATGATCGACTGGGCACGGCCATCCCGTTCAATGCCCTCACGGGTGAACACATGCACGTCGATCACCACGCCCGACATACCGGACGGCACCTTGAGGCTGGTGTCTTTCACGTCGCTGGCTTTTTCGCCGAAGATGGCGCGCAGCAGCTTTTCTTCCGGGGTCAGCTGGGTTTCGCCTTTGGGCGTGACCTTGCCGACCAGCACGTCGCCAGACTCGACTTCCGCGCCGACGGCGATGATGCCGGAATCATCCAGGCGCCCCAGCTGGCGCTCGGCCAGGTTGGAGATGTCACGGGTGATTTCTTCCGGCCCGAGCTTAGTGTCACGTGCCACCACCGACAGTTCCTCGATGTGGATCGAGGTATAACGGTCTTCGGCGACGACTTTCTCGTTGATCAGGATCGAGTCTTCGAAATTGTAGCCGTTCCACGGCATGAAGGCGACCAGCATGTTCTGGCCCAGCGCCAACTCGCCCATGTCGGTCGATGCGCCATCGGCGATGACGTCGCCGCGTGCGATCGAGTCGCCCACCTTCACCAGCGGTCGCTGGTTGATGTTGGTATTCTGGTTGGAACGCGTGTACTTGATCAGCGAGTAGATATCCACGCCGATCTCACCTTCGCGCGCCTCCTCGTCGTGCACGCGGATCACGATCCGGCTGGCATCGATGTAATCGACGATGCCGCCACGATGCGCGGTCACCACGGTACCGGAGTCGACCGCGGCAGTGCGTTCGATGCCGGTGCCGACGAAGGGCTTTTCCGGACGCAGACACGGCACGGCCTGACGCTGCATGTTCGAACCCATCAGCGCGCGGTTGGCGTCGTCGTGTTCGAGGAAGGGAATCAAGGACGCCGCCACCGACACGATCTGCGCCGGCGCCACGTCCATGAATTCGATGCGGTCGGGCGTCGACAGCGTGAATTCATTCTTGAAGCGGCACGACACCAGGTCGTCGGTGAACTTGCTCTTGGCATCGAGTTCGGCGTTGGCCTGCGCGATCACGAATTTGCTCTCTTCGATCGCCGACAGGTATTCAATTTCATCGGTCACCTTGTTGTTGATCACTTTCCGGTAGGGCGTTTCGATGAAGCCATACCAGTTGGTGCGGGCGAACAAGGCCAGCGAGTTGATCAGGCCGATGTTCGGGCCTTCCGGCGTTTCGATCGGGCACACGCGGCCATAGTGGGTCGGGTGCACGTCGCGCACTTCGAAGCCGGCACGTTCGCGGGTCAGACCGCCCGGTCCGAGCGCCGAAACACGGCGCTTGTGGGTGATCTCGGACAGCGGGTTGGTCTGGTCCATGAACTGCGACAGCTGGCTGGAGCCGAAGAATTCCTTGATCGCTGCCGACACCGGCTTGGCGTTGATCAGGTCATGCGGCATCAGGTTGTCGGACTCGGCCTGCGAGAGGCGCTCGCGCACCGCACGCTCGACCCGCACCAGACCGGCGCGGAACTGGTTCTCCGCCAGCTCGCCGACCGAACGCACACGACGGTTGCCGAGGTGATCGATGTCATCGATCTCGCCCCGGCCGTTGCGCAGATCGACCAGAATCTTGATGACGGCAACAATATCTTCGGTCGACAGCGTACCGGTGCCGGTCAACTCGTCGCGACCGATGCGACGGTTGAACTTCATCCGTCCCACCGCCGACAGGTCGTAGCGATCTTCGTTGAAAAACAGGTTGGTGAATAGCGCATTCACCGCATCTTCGGTGGGCGGCTCGCCCGGGCGCATCATGCGATACATCGCCACCTTGGCAGCGTAATCGTCGGTGGTGTCGTCGGCGCGCAGGGTCTGCGAAATGAAGGCGCCGTGATCAAGATCGTTGGTGTAGAGCGTGTGGAACTTCTCAACCCGGGCTGCGGCCAGCGCGGTCAGCAGTTCTTCCGTGATCTCGTCGTTGGCGCGCGCGACCAGCTCGCCCGTATCGGTGTTGACCACATCGTGTGCCAGCACACGGCCCACCACGAACTCGGCCGGCACCGCCCATTTCTTGACGCCAGCGGCGTCAAGCTCGCGAATGTGCTTGGCCGTGATGCGCTTGTCCTTGGCGACGATGACGTGATCGTCCTTGCCGCAGATGTCGAAACGGGCAAGCTCGCCGCGCAGGCGCTCGGGCACCAGTTCGAACTGCACACCCTGGGTGTTGACGTAGAACGTGTCCTTGGCGAAGAAGTCGTCCAGAATGCTGGCCGGCGTGTAGCCCAGCGCCTTCAGCAGGATGGTGACCGGCATCTTGCGGCGGCGGTCGACGCGGAAGAACAGGATGTCCTTGGCATCGAACTCGAAGTCCAGCCACGAGCCGCGGTAGGGAATCACGCGGGCCGAGAACAGGAGCTTGCCCGAGCTGTGGGTCTTGCCGCGGTCGTGCTCGAAGAACACGCCGGGCGAGCGGTGCAGCTGCGACACGATGACACGCTCGGTGCCGTTGATGACAAAGGAGCCGGTCGGAGTCATCAGCGGGATCTCGCCCATGTAGACTTCCTGCTCCTTGACCTCCTTGATCGTCGGCTTGGACGCTTCCTTGTCCATAATCACCAGGCGCACCTTGGCGCGCAGTGGCGCGCAATAGGTGAGGCCGCGCTGCTGGCATTCCTTGATGTCGAACACCGGCTCGCCGAGCATGTAGCTGACGTATTCAAGCCGCGCGTTCTTGGAGTGGCTTTCAATCGGAAAAATCGAAGTGAACGCGGCTTGCAGGCCTTCGTTCAGACGCTCCTCGCGCGTGCGCCCTTCCTGCAGGAAGGCGCGATAAGACTCAAGCTGAGTCGCCAGAAGAAAAGGCACCGGAAGGGTGTTGGTCCGGCTGGCAAAGCTCTTGCGCAGACGTTTTTTCTCGGTAAATGTATAAGCCATGGGGTCTCCTTGACGATCAGGGGCGCGCGGGCGCGTGCATTACGGCCTGCGCATTGTGAGGCACACGCAAAAAGCAAACGACCCGGAAGCCGACTCCGGGTTCCGGGTATTTGCTGCTTGCGTCTGCCGCGGGTTCCCCCGCAACACACCACGAAACAAAGTGGTGAAATAAATACGTCATCGGCATGAGACGGCGCCCTTGCGCGCACCGTCCTGGGATCCGTTGACTTATTTGACTTCGACGGATGCGCCAGCCTCTTCCAACTGCTTTTTCAGCGCATCGGCATCGGCCTTGCTCACGCCTTCCTTCACCGCCTTGGGGGCGCCGTCGACCAGGTCCTTGGCTTCTTTCAGGCCCAGACCGGTGGCAGCGCGCACCACTTTGATGACTTCCACTTTCTTCTCGCCACAGGAATTCAGCATCACGGTGAATTCGGTCTGCTCTTCGGCAGCGGCAGCGCCACCGGCAGCGGGGGCTGCCACGGCAACCGCAGCGGCAGCAGCGGAAACGCCAAACTTCTCTTCCATCTCTTTGATCAGCTCGGACAGATCCAGCACCGTCATGCCAGCGATCGCGTCGAGAATTTCAGCTTTAGAAACAGCCATTTGTAATACTCCTGTCAATGTGCTTCAGATTAAAAACAATATCGTCGATTCGGATGTTGGCAGGCCGCTTAGGCGGCCTGCTTGTCGCGCACCGCAGCCAGTCCGCGAACGAACTTGGTCGGCACTTCGTTCAGGGTGCGAACGAATTGCGCGATCGGGGCCTGCATGGTGCCCAAGAGCTTGGACAACAGTTCATCACGGCTGGGCATGCTGGCCAGATTCCCCACATCCTTGGCGGACATGATGAAGTTGGGCATGGCACCTGCCTTGACGACAAACTTGTCGTTGGTCTTGGCAAATTCGTGCATCACTTTGGCGGCGGCCACCGGGTCTTTGGAAATACCATAGGCAAGCGGGCCGACCAATTGGTCGGTCAGGCCTGCAAATGGCGTATCCGCAACCGCGCGGCGCACCAGCGAGTTCTTCAACACGCGCAAATACACCCCTTCCTTGCGTGCTTGCGCGCGCAACAGGGTCATTTTATCCACCGTAATGCCACGGTACTCGGCGACGACAACCGTCTGGGCGCCTGCAACCTGTGCAGCAACCTCAGCAACGACGGCTTTCTTTTCTTCAAGATTCAGACTCAAGGTCTTACCTCCTTCTCAGTTACGGAGCGTTGCCCGCTCCGGCTGGCGACCTTGACAGGAAAATCCTGCTGGGGAAGCCATCTGCGTAGGGCGGTTTTCAGTCGGGCCTGAGGCGTGTGACGTGAGGAACACGCCCGCGCACCAACGACCTTCCCTCCAACCGATTAAGCGCACGGGAGACCGATTCGCCCGGGCCAACCTCGCCCCTTGCTCCTCACGCCCCAGCCCGCCCCTACGGTCTTTGACAACCCGCCAACCAAGACCACTGGCTGACGGCCCAAAGTTCATTCAGGTACCCCTTTCCAGGGACACCCACCATTTAAATTACGCGCTGACGCTGGCCTGGTCGACGCGAACACCGACGCCCATGGTCGACGACACCGACAGACGCTTGAAGTAGACGCCCTTGGAGCTCGCCGGCTTGGCGCGCTGAAGCGCATCCAGCAGCGCAGCCAGGTTCTCCTTCAGGTCTTCGACGCTGAACGAGGCGCGGCCAATGGTGCAATGCACGATGCCGCCCTTGTCGGTGCGGTACTGCACCTGACCGGCTTTGGCGTTTTTCACCGCCCCCGCCACATCGGCCGACACCGTGCCCACCTTGGGGTTCGGCATCAGGCCGCGCGGACCCAGGATCTGGCCGAGTTGACCGACGACACGCATCGCATCGGGGGTGGCGATCACCACGTCGAAATCCATCTTGCCAGCCTTGATCTCGGCTGCCAGGTCGTCGAAACCGACGATATCGGCGCCAGCGTCTTTCGCCTTCTGCACGTTGTCGCCCTGGGCGAACACGGCAACGCGAACGGTCTTGCCGATACCCTTCGGCAGCACCACCGCACCCCGGACCATCTGGTCGGATTTACGGGCGTCGACGCCGAGGTTCACCGCGATGTCGATCGACTCGTTGAACTTGGCCGTGGCAGCCTCTTTCACCAGCTGCAGTGCATCGACCACCGGATAGTTGCGGTTGCGGTCGATCTTTTCCTTGAGTGCGCGCAAGCGCTTGGATACGTTAGCCATGTCAGACTCCCTCCACGATGATGCCCATGGAACGGGCTGTGCCGGCAATAGTGCGCACTGCCGCATCCATATCGGATGCGGTCAGATCGGGCTCCTTGGCCTTGGCGATTTCTTCCAGCTGGGCGCGGGTAATCGTGCCCACCTTGTCGACGTGCGGCGTGGCGCTACCCTTGTCGAGCTGGATCGCTTTCTTGATCAGCACCGTCGCGGGCGGCGTCTTCATGATGAAGGTGAAGCTCTTGTCCGCAAACGCGGTGATCACGACCGGAATCGGCAGACCGGGCTCCATGCTCTGCGTCTTGGCGTTGAACGCCTTGCAGAATTCCATGATGTTCAGACCGCGCTGACCGAGCGCGGGGCCGATGGGCGGCGAAGGGTTAGCCTTGCCCGCCGGGACTTGCAGCTTGATATAGCCGACAATTTTCTTTGCCATGATGGCTCCTGATAAATGAGTACCAACGCGCTTTGGGTTGCCCTACTCGCGCTCCTCTCCGGTAAACCGGATTTTTGCCCCTACCGGACGATGCCGGCAGTCAGGCTTTTTCGACCTGCCCGAAGCCCAGTTCAACGGGCGTCGCCCGGCCAAAAATCATCACCGACACGCGCAGCTTGCTCTTGTCGTAATTCACTTCTTCCACATTGCCGTTGAAGTCGGTGAACGGGCCGTCGATGACCCGCACCGCCTCGCCCACTTCGAACAGCACTTTTGGCCGGGGCTTTTCCACGCCTTCGCGCATCTGGTCGAGGATGGACTGGACTTCTTTCTCGGTAATTGGCGCGGGCTTGGTGGCGGTGCCGCCGACGAAACCGGTGACCTTGGGCGTGCTCTTCACCAGATGCCAGGTGTCGTCATCCATATCCATCTGGACCAGGACGTAGCCGGGAAAGAACTTGCGCTCGGCAGTCTTTTTCTGACCACCCTTCATTTCCACCACTTCTTCCACTGGCACCAGGATTTCGCCGAAACGATCCTTCATACCCGCACGCTCGATGCGCTCAACCAGGTTGCGCGCGACGCTTTTCTCGAAGCCGGAGTAGGCATGAACCACGTACCACCGCATACTCAACTCCCCTGTCCCATGGCCAGCTTGACCAGCCACATCAAAGTACTATCGACCGCCCAAAGAAAGAGCGCCATCACCACCACAAAGGCCATGACCACACCGGTCATCTGGATGGTTTCCTTACGGGTCGGCCAGACAACCTTCTTGGCCTCGTCACGCGCATCGAGCGCGAAGCGGAAGAACTGCTTGCCCGGGCTCGACATGCCGGCCACGACGCCCGCCAACACGCCCCCAACGATCACGGACAGAACGCGCACCACGGTGGGCGCGTCCGCCAAAAAATAAAAGCCGGCCACCCCCGAGATGACCAGCATCACTGCTACCAGCAGCTTGAGTTTGTCAGCCATGAATGCTGTGCGCCTTGCGGCTTATCCTGTGGCAGGCCAAGAGGGTCTCGAACCCCCAACCTACGGTTTTGGAGACCGTCGCTCTACCAATTGAGCTATTGGCCTGTAATCTTAAAGACCGGGACCCTGCGGGCATTCCGCGACGCCGAATGCCCGGCCTTGTCGTCAAACGTGCTTATTCTTCGATCTTGGCCACGACGCCCGCACCGACGGTGCGGCCGCCTTCGCGGATGGCGAAACGCAGGCCTTCGTCCATGGCGATCGGCTGAATCAGCGACACCTTGATGCTGACGTTGTCGCC
>JBAQND010000181.1:0-18160 GCA_049303455.1 Thiobacillus sp. | reverse complement strand
ACGAATCGAAAATAACGAAACATGAAACAGCGTCTTTTTCCGCATGGCGGCGTTGCTCGTCGTTGCCATAGAGCCCGCCATGTCGCCTCCTCGCGCCTTGCCCCGCGAAAAAATCCATCCGTTTTATTTGTCCCGCTATTTAATTTATTAATTTATTTAATTTATGATTCACGACAATAGCAGCCGGGTGTTTTCGGGGCAGCGACGGGGTGCCGTCGCCGTCCATCCGGTCGGGCAACCCGGGTAGCTTTTAGACGAAGCCTGCTTCATGCATCCGATCATCTTGCGTTTGCCGGTCAAGATGCTGCCGCAACCGGACGAGACGACCTGCGGCCCGACCTGCCTGCATGCCGTCTATCGCTACTGGGGCGAGGAAGTGCCGCTTGCGGGGGTGATCGCCCGCACCCGCAAGCTGGAACACGGCGGCACCTTTGCGATTTTTCTGGCCTGCGATGCCCTGCGCCAGGGCTACCAGGCCACCATCTACACCTACAACCTGACGGTGTTCGACCCCACCTGGTTTGCGCCAGGGGTGGACATCGCCGAGCGCCTCGAGCGCCAGCGCGAGGAGAAGAAACATGACGCCAGGCTGCAGCACGTCACCGAGGGGTATCTGGAATTCCTGCGCCTGGGGGGCCGCCTGCGCCTGACCGATCTCTCGCGTCCCCTGATCCGCGGCCTGCTGCGCCGCAACCTGCCCATCATCACCGGTCTGAGTTCCACCTACCTGTATCGCGCGGCGCGCGAATACGGGCCGGACGATGTGCCGGACGACATTCGCGGCCTGCCGGCCGGGCACTTTGTGGTGATCGCGGGCTACGACCGCAAGAAGCGCAGCCTGCTGGTGGCCGACCCCTACGGCTTGCACCCCTACAGTCCCTCGCACGAATACTGGGTCAGCATCGATCGCGTGATCGGCGCGGTGCTGCTCGGCATCGTCACCCATGACGCCAACCTGCTGGTCATTTACCCGCCCCAGGCGGCGCCGAAGGGGGCCGCGTGAGCATCCTCATCGTCGTCGACAATCCGCGCGACTGGCCGCTCGACCTTCCCGGGGTGGGCCTCGTTGCGGCGCGTGCCTACCTGACCGATCCCGCCTATGGCGAGGGACGCTCGGTCAAGGTGTTCAACCTGTGCAAATCCTACCGCTACCAGAGCCTCGGCTACTACGTTTCCCTGCTGGCCGAGGCGCGTGGCCACAAGCCGCTGCCGAGGGTGAGCACGATGGAGGACCTGAAGTCGCAGAACCTGGTGCGGCTGCTCACCGAGGATCTCGACGATCAGGTGCAAAAGTCGCTCGCCCCCATCAAGTCGGACACGTTCGAGCTCAGCATCTATTTCGGTCGCAACGTGGCCAGCCGCCACGAAGCCTTGAGCCATCAACTCTTCAGCCTGTTGCAGGCACCCCTGCTGCGCGCCCATTTCGAGCGTCGCCGCGAGCAGTGGCGCCTGCGCGGCGTGCGCGCCATCGCCGCCAGCGACATCCCGCCGTCGCATCAGGATTTCGTGGTGGAGGCCGCGACCGCCTATTTCATGGGCCGCCGCCATCACGCGCACAAGCGGGCTGCGCCGCGCTTCGACCTCGCCATCCTGCACGACCCCGCCAATGCTGAATCGCCCTCCAACCCGCGTGCGCTGCAGAAATTCGAGAAGGCCGCGGAGGACGTCGGCCTTGCTGTCGAATTCATCACCCGCGCCGATCTTGCCCGACTGCCCGAGTTCGACGCGCTGTTCATCCGCGACACCACGTTCGCCAACCACTACACCTACCGCTTTTCAAGACGGGCCACTGTGGAAGGCCTGGTGGTGATCGACGACCCCGAATCGATCCTCCGGTGCAACAACAAGGTTTATCTCGCCGAACTGCTTGCCCGCCACAACATTCCCGCGCCGCGCACACTGATGGTTCACCCTGACAATGTGGACCGGATCGTTTCCAGCCTCGGCCTGCCCTGCGTGCTGAAGCAGCCGGACAGCTCGTTTTCGCTCGGCGTGGCCAAGGTGGAATCGGAATCGGAATTGCTCGTGAAGGTGAACGAACTCATGCAGAAATCCGAACTCATCGTCGCCCAGGAATGGCTGCCCACCGAGTTCGACTGGCGCGTCGGCATCCTCGACCGGCGGCCGCTGTTCGTGTGCAAGTACTTCATGGCCGCCGGACACTGGCAGATCGTCAAGCGCGAGCCCGGCCGCACCGGCTACCAGGAAGGCCCGGTCAAGGCCGTGGCGGTGGCCGAAGCGCCGGCAGAGGTGGTGAAAATCGCCCTCAAGGCCGCCAATCTGATCGGCGACGGCCTCTACGGCGTCGACATCAAGCAGGTCGGCAACCGCTGCTACGTCATCGAGGTCAACGACAACCCCAACGTCGACGCCGGCAACGAGGACGGCGTGCTGAAAGACGCCCTCTACCGCGAGATCATGGGCTCGTTCGTGCGCCGCATCGAGGCGCGCAAGCGGGTGAACGCCTGATGGAAGCCGCCGCTACGCTGCATGCGTTTGCCGGCTACGGCATCGAACTGGAATACATGATCGTGGACCGGCAAACCCTTGCGGTCATGCCGATTGCCGACGCGCTGCTGCAAGCGGCCGCCGACGGCCAGATTGCGTCGTCAGTCGACCGTGGACGCTTCGGCTGGTCCAACGAGATCGTGCTCCATCTCGTCGAAATCAAAAACGAGCATCCCGATCCCGCGCTGGAACCGCTGGTGGCGGGCTTCCAGGCCGAGGTCAAGCAGGTCAACCGCCTGCTGCAGCCCATGGGCGCGCGGCTCATGCCCGGCGGCATGCATCCGTGGATGGACCCCGCCGCCGAAACGCGTTTGTGGCCCCACGACAACGCGCCGATATACCAGGCCTATGACCGCATCTTCGATTGCCGGCAGCACGGCCAGGCCAACCTGCAGAGCATGCACCTCAACCTGCCCTTCGCCAACGACGCCGAATTCGCCCGCCTGCATGCCGCGGTGCGGCTGCTGCTGCCCATCCTGCCGGCACTCGCCGCCAGCTCCCCTTTCGCCAACGGCGCGCCGGGCGGCGCGCTTGACCGCCGCATGGAGGCCTACCGCACCGCGGTTGGCAGGGTGCCGTCGGTGATCGGCCAGGTGATCCCGGACACGCTCAACAGCCGTGCCGAATACGCGGCGCAGGTGTTGGACCCGATGTACCGCGACATCGCGCCGCTCGACCCGGAAGGCGTGCTGCGGCACGAATGGCTCAACGCCCGCGGTGCCATCCCGCGCTTCGAACGCAACGCCATCGAGGTCCGCGTGATCGACGTGCAGGAATGCCCGCAGGCAGACCTTGCCATTGCCGCCGCCGCCACCGCCGTGATCCGGGCGCTCTACGATGACAAGTGGTCGCCGCTCGCCATGCAGCAGGCCTTCGGCACCGACGCCCTGGCGAACATCCTGCTCGCCTGCATCCGCGACGCCGATCAGGCGGTGATCGACGATGCCGGGTATTTGCGGCTGCTCGGCTTGTCCGACCGGCAATATCGGGCGGGCGAACTGTGGCAGCACCTCATCAACCGCACAGCGCTGGACCGTTCCCCCTTCTGGGTCGAGACCTTGCGCGTGATCCTAGAACGCGGGCCGCTTGCCCGCCGCATCCTGCGGGCGGTCGGCCCGGTCTGCTCGAAAGACCGCCTGCACGCGGTCTACCTCGAGTTGTGCGACTGCCTGGAAACAGGTCGCCTGCTCGTCGCCTGACAGCCCATGACCGACCACGTCCTCATCACCTGCGAGCATGGCGGCAACCGCATTCCGCCGCGCTACGCAAGCTGGTTTGCGGGATTCGAGACATTGCTGCGTAGCCATCGCGGCTACGACCCCGGTGCGCTGGCTCTGGCCCGGCAGATGGCCAGGGCTTTGGCCGCGCCCCTGTTCGTCTCCACCACCAGCCGCCTGCTGATCGACCTCAACCGCTCCATCGGCCATCCGCGCCTGTACTCCGAGGCCACCCGGAATGCGCCGGCGAGCGTCCGCCGCGAAATCCTGGAACAGCATTACCTGCCTTACCGAAACCAGGTCGAGGCGCATACCGCCGACGCCATTGCACACGGCAGCCGGGTGATCCACCTTTCCTCGCACAGTTTCTCCCCCGTGCTCGACGGTGAAGTCCGCAACGCCGACATCGGCCTGCTCTACGATCCGGCGCGACCCGGCGAAGCCGAGCTGTGCCGCCGCTGGCAGGCCTGCCTCAAGACGTCGGCGCCTGAATGGAGGGTGCGCCGCAATTACCCCTACACGGGCAAGTCGGACGGTTTGACCGCCTATCTGCGCCGCCGCTTCTCCCCCGAGAGGTATGTCGGCATCGAACTCGAAATCAACCAGAAGCATGTCCTGCGCGGCGGACGCCCATGGGGCGCCCTGCGCGGCCAGGTGATCGAATCTTTATGTCAGGCAATCACAGCGGGCTAGTGCGTTGCCGGATTTAAGAGGCAGCGGGACGCGCAGGTCCTGATTTGGCTTATGCTTGAAACAGGAGCTTGCTATCCGGATACATGAAGCAGGTTCACATACAACCGTACATGCGCAGGAGGTTCGATGGCACCCCTTAACCAGTCCCAGCTTGATCAACTCACGAAGCGATTGAACGAGGACAACCAGGCACTGTTGCGCGAAGTGCGCAGTGAACTCGAAAACTCGGGCGATCAGCATCGCATCGACCTGCTCAACAGCGAACCCGGCGACACCGGCGACGAGTCGATGGCCAACGCCCTGGCGGACTTCAACGTGGCGATTCTGGACCGCCATATACAAGGCATGCGCGACATCGAGGCCGCGTTCCAGCGCATCAAGGACGGGGAATACGGCGTGTGCACCGACTGCGGGGATGACGTCGGTTTTGCCCGCCTGCAGGCCTACCCGACCGCCAAGCGCTGCATCGTGTGCCAGGAAAAACGCGAAAGGGAGTATGCGCAGGAAGGCCGCCCGAAGATGTGATGCGGCCGCCCGCACCATCGAAACGGAGTGGAAACAGCGCGATGCCGGAATCGAAAGACGATCTGCCTCGATTGATCCGCAGCCTGCAGGCCCCGGCCTGCTACGATCACGCGGCCGGGCCGGTCCGGCTGATCGAAACCCACATCTCCTGGGTCCTGCTCACCGGCGAATTCGCCTACAAAATCAAGAAGCCGCTCAATCTCGGCTTCCTCGATTTCAGCAGCCTCGACAAGCGCCTGCACGCCTGCTGCGACGAAGTGCAGCTCAACCGGCGGCTCGCGCCCGCCATCTACCTCGACGTGGTGCCGATCACCGGCACCCCGGCCGCCCCGCGCGTCAACGGCGGCGGCGCGACCTTCGAGTACGCGGTGAAGATGCGCCAGTTCCCGCCGGACGCCACGCTCGACCGGCTCGACGATCAGGGCGGGATGACCGCGCAACACGTCGAAGCCATTGCCGCCACCCTCGCCCGCTTCCATCTCGACGGCTGCGCACGTGCCGCGCCGGACAGCCCCTGGGGCGGCCCGGAAAAGGCCTGGCAGCCGGTGGCGCAGAACTTCGCGCAGATCGCCCCGCGCCTCGATGCCCCCGCCGACCGTCAGCAGCTGGACGCCCTGCAGCGCTGGAGCGAAGCCGAGCATGCGCGCCTGGCGCCGCTGATGGCCGCGCGCAAGCGCGACGGCTTTGTGCGCGAATGCCACGGCGACCTGCATCTGGGCAACCTCGCCTGGGTCGACGGCCAGCTGCTGGTGTTCGACTGCATCGAATTCAACCCCGAACTGCGCTGGATCGACATCCAGTCCGAGGTCGCATTCTGCTATATGGACCTGCTGCAACGCGGCCATGCCGACTGGGCCTGGCTGCTCCTCAATGGCTGGCTGGAACGCACCGGCGACTACTCAGGGATCGCGCTGCTGCGCTACTACGCTGTGTATCGCGCGCTGGTGCGCGCCAAGGTCGCCTCCATTCGCTGCGAGCAGACCGCCGGGGTCAAGCGCGATGCAGCACTCGCCGAAGTACGCGCGCTGCTGGACCTCGCCACCACGCTGACGCGCGCCCTGCCCGTCCGCCTCGACGTCACCCACGGCCTGTCGGGTTCCGGCAAGACCACCGTCACCCAAAAAATGATGCAGACGCCTGGTGCGATCCGCCTGCGCTCCGATGTCGAGCGCAAGCGCCTCGCCGGACTCGACGCCCAGGCGCGCAGCGGCTCCGGCGTCGGAGAAAACTTGTACGCGGCCGACGCCACGCAGAACACCTACAAGCATCTGGCGCACCTGGCCGGCCAAATCCTCGATGCCGGCTGGCCCGTAATCGTCGACGCCACTTTCACCGAGCGTTGGCAGCGCGACCTGCTGCGCGACGTGGCGCGCACTCGCGATGTCGAATTTCGTATCCTCGATTTCCCCGTCCCCCTCGCCACCCTGCGCGAGCGCATCGTCCAGCGCGCACGTTCAGACGGCGACGCTTCGGAAGCCGACCTCGCCGTGCTGCAGCATCAACTTGATACGGAAGAGCCGCTCGCCGCCGACGAACGATCTGACATTGTTCGCATCGACGCGCGGGGATGAAAAATGGCGCAGCATCGGCTTGAGATACATGCGTTGCGCGTGTGCGTGCACAACCCAGGCATGACATGGCACATGAGGATTGGCTGCCTGGTTATTGTTTTATAAGAAAAGAACTACCGATCAACCGGGTTGTTGAGGCGTGCGGCGCAAGGGCGCCTCGCGATGTCAGTGCCAGATCCCGCCCGGGTGCCAGCGCGGCGAGCGGCGCACGGTGGAGGTGCCGGGGCTGGACACGTCCCCCGCCTGCCAGAGGGTTTCCGCTGCGTGACGGGAGAGCGCGTTCAAGCGTCGGATGCGCTCGTCGGTGGCCGGATGGGTGCGCAGCCAGGACGGCTCCGGGTTGCCCCAGCCGGGCAGCAACCAGGCCTGCCAGGCGCGGGAAGCCCGTTCGATCTTGCCGAGCGCCTGGGCCAGACCCTCGGGGTCGCCGGTGAGACGGGCGGCGGTAAGGTCGGCGTCGAACTCGCGCACGCGTGAAAGCCCCAGTTGGGCCAGCAACGCCAGATGCGGCGAGAAGACAAGCAGGAACATGGCCGGCCAATGGATGTCGACCGTCCCCGCGATCCACCAGGGCAGGGACAGCAGAATCGTGAACTGTCCGGTCAGGGCGAACAGGCCGGTGAGCCGGCTGACATAATCGGCCAAGCCCATCACCCGCAGGTCGTCGTGAGCGATGTGGGCCGTCTCGTGGGCCAGCACGCCGGCCAGTTCGCGCGGGGTCAGGTTGAAGAGCAGGCCGTCGCTGAGCGCGATGGCCGAGGCGCGGCGGCGGCCCACGGCAAAGGCATTGACCACCGCGCTGGGCACGTAGTAAGGCACGGGGATGGCGGGCAGGCGGGCCCGCTCGGCGAGAATCCGAATCATGCGCCACAACTCGGGGGCCGCCTGCGGCGCGATCGGCCGGGCGCCGTACAGGGCAAGCGTCAGGCGGTAGACCGTCACCGGCTCGATGAGCACGGCGACCAGACTGGCCACCAAGGCGATCCACAGCCCCGTCGTGCCGAACAACAAGCCCCCCGCCAAGACGCTGATTCCCAGCAGGATCGCCACCAGCAGCAGGCTCTGCAGACGATTGGCGGTGACGTGACGATGCCACTCGGACATGTTCATTCCCTACCGTAACCGCGCAACGGGTTTGCGCGTAGAAGCGCCATGCGCCGGGCGCAAAAAAACGGGCCATACCCGATATCGACGGGCTGCGGCGTTGCGGCCGCGTCCTTGAATTGCATGTGTCTTCCTCCTGTACGGGCGTGACAGGCGCGTGTCAGGTCAAGCATTGAAAACGCCCCTCCAAAGCCTACATTGAAATGGCTATCGGTTTGTCTTGATTTATCGTGCGGCGGACTGACCACGCCGCTGTGTCCGGTGACGGCCACCCCACTTGATCTGCAGGAGCACATTATGAAACTGGATGACTTGAAAGAAAGTGTTGGTTCTTTGTGGGAGAACGTATCCGAAGGGGGGCGCCACTTGTGGAAATCCGCTGCCGGGGCACTCACCCGCTTCAAGCCGGGCGAAAAAACCAACCTGCCCGCACCCAACGAGGTGGGTGACGACACCTATCTTCCGACCCAGGGCTGGGCGCTGCTCGGCGGTGACGTGTTCGAGGACGAAAACAGTCTGCTGGTGCGACTGGAAGTGCCGGGCATGGAAAAGGCCGACATGGACATCGAGGTCCTCGACGACGCCCTGGTGGTGAAAGGCGAAAAACGCTTCGAACGGCAGGAAACCGAGGGCCGCTGGCACGTCATGCAATGCGCCTATGGCAGCTTCCGCCGGGTGGTTCCCCTGCCCGTGGCGGTGAAGGCCGAAGAGGCCAAGGCAGGTTACAAGAATGGCGTGTTGCGGGTCGAGTTGCCCAAGGCCGAAGCCAGCAAGCGCCGCGTCATCACCATACCGGTTGAGTGAACCGAGGAGTTACCATGATCAACCCCATCCTCTCATTGATTCAGGGCAAGCAACTGATCCAGGACCATTACGGCAACATGGTGGAAATTGACGAGTGGTCGCATGACATCGCCCGCAAACTGGCCGAGGACGAGGGCATCGAACTGAGCGGCGAGCACATCGAAGTACTGGATTTCCTGCGCGATCATGTGATCAATCAGGGCGGCAGCCGCGAAAATGCGCAGCAGATCCTGCTCGCGCTGGAGCAACGCTTCGCCAACGAGGGCGGTGGCCGCTGGCTGTATTCCCTGTTTCCGGGCGGGCCGGTGCGTCAGGGCATGAAGATCGCCGGTCTGCCGGAGGCACCTCACGCGGTCGACCCCTCCTACGGCACGGCGAGGTGATTGTTGGACAATCCGTGGATATGCCGCGTCGCATGGCAAATAGGCCTCCATGACGGCGCCCATGCCTTGAATAAACCACAAACTGGTCTAGGTTCCAAACATGCTCGCCGCAGCGGGCAATTCGATATTCATCAAACTTTTTTATCAAACTTTTTTATTGGAAAAAATCATGGCCAACATCACCCGTTACGATCCCCTCAGCCTTGCTCGCATGGATCCATTTTCAGACATCGAGGATATGTTCAAGGGCTTTTTCGTGCGCCCCGTCCTGTTCGAAGACCAGCCGCAGATGGAGATCAGGATTGACCTGAAGGAGGACGACAATGCGTATACCGTTCAAGCCAATATCCCGGGCGTGAAGAAGGAGGATATCCAGGTCAGCATCGACGAAAACAAGGTATCGATCAGCGCCGAAACCAAGATGGAGAAAGAAGAAAAAGAGGGCGAGAAGATCCTGCGTTCAGAGCGTTATCACGGCAAGGTGGCGCGGAGTTTCACCCTGGCGCACGCCGTCGACGAAGCCAAGGCCAAAGCCAAATACAGCGACGGCGTGCTGGAACTGACCCTGCCAAAAAAGGCCGGCGCCACGGCCAAGAAACTGGCTATCCAATAATTCCCCGCAACGCGGTCAAGTGCGGCGTCCTTCATCGGGCTGGCCGACACCGGCTACCACAGAAGTGGCTCCGCAAATCTGCACAGCGCTATAAGTGGAAACTCCGGGCATGATGCTGGGCTGTAACTGGTCTGGTGAGAAGGAGTTTTTGATGGTCAAGAAATCGGCGCGGCGCACCCGCCGCACCCACAATCCGGCATTCAAGGCACGCGTGGCGCTGGCGGCGCTGCGCGAAGACCGCACCATGGCTGATTTGTGCAAGGAGTTCGAATTGCATCCCAACCAGATTGCCGAATGGAAGAAGCAATTGCTTGAACGCGCCGCTGACGTCTTCGGCGCGGGCACGGACACCGCCGAGCCGGTCGATCTGGTTCCACTGCACGCCCAGATCGGCCAGCTGGCGCTGGAGAACGATTTTTTAGAACGCGCGCTCACCAAGGCGGGATTGCTGAGCGCAAAGCCATGATCGACCGTGACTACACCCTCACCATTACCCGTCAGGCCGCGTTGCCGGGCATCAGCCGGGGATCGGTGTACTACCTGCCCCGTCCCGTCTCCGAGGCCGACCTGGCGCTGATGCGCCGGATCGACGAACCGCACCTGGAGCACCCCTTCATGTCATGGGCGCGCGCCCCATACTGGTATGCGGCACGGTCCCGGTGAGGTTGAAGACCCGTCTCAGGCGGGGCGCGAGGTGCTGCGCCAGATGTGCGGCGAGACCGGCCGCCACGGTGGGTTCGGTGTAATCGACCAG
This sequence comes from Thiobacillus sp., assembly GCA_049303455.1. Taxonomy (GTDB): domain Bacteria; phylum Pseudomonadota; class Gammaproteobacteria; order Burkholderiales; family Thiobacillaceae; genus Thiobacillus. Next base: position 7,988 of record JBAQND010000181.1, on the reverse strand, counting down.
GTCGCCGTTGCGCGCGGCCTGGCGGGCATTGTCGAGCAGCGTACGCGCGCCGGCGAGCACCGGCTCGCGACCGTATTCAGCGATCAGGGGCGCAACGGCACTCCAGTTGAGGACGCGATCAATCGAGGGCGGACAAGGGAAGCACTATGCATGATCACCATGATCACTATGCATGATAGACAATCCCTTTGCAGTTGAAGAGTAGGCGTGTTGACGCGATAAACGTCTCGTTTACGCGGGACCCTGAATCAGATACCAGTTGATCCCGCTTCGGGCAAACCCCGCCTCGTCCATCAGCAGATCGAGCGTCAGGGTGGCAAGGTCGTCGGCTACCGGGTCGGCCATCGGATGCTTGTCCTGGTGGACGATTTTCAGGTAGGTCTGGCATTCCGGGCAGCTTTCGGCGCGCACCACGCTGTCGCCGCCCTCCACTTGATAATAGGCAATGCCGCGGGAGTTATCGCAGTTGCTGCACTTGGCGCGCACCACGTGCCATTCCGAACTGCAGAGCGCGCAATGCAAATAGCGCAGGCCGTCTTCGGTGCCGCCGATACGCACCACCGAACTAACCGGGTGCGAGCCGCACACCGGGCACAGGTTGGGATGCTCCGGCCGCGCCACCTGGGCAGGATCGAGCTGACGGGCGAGTTGGGTCCAGTGCACCTGCAGCGCGGCGCCAATCACTGGCGCCGCGGCGGCATCCAGATTGCGCGTGTTGCCCTCGAGCAGATACCCCGCCTGCTCGTCGAGCCAGGCATCCGGTGCGTCCAGAATCCCCTGCAGCGCAGTCTGGCCCGCAGCAGGCAGCGCCGGCTGAACCGTCCGTGCCAGATGTCGTGCCGTGTCGCGCCAGCCCGCCGGCCTGGCCAATCCGGCGGGGGCAAGCGGCGGCATCTGGTAATCGAGGCATTGCGTCAGCTGCCCGGCCGTAGGCAGGCTCGCCTCGGGGAGGTCCCCCAGGCGCACCTGCTGTGCCTCGGCCAGCCGGGCGACAAAATTCAGGTAGTCGGCCAGGGTGTGGTGCCCGGCCAGTTGCGCCAGCCGCCTGGCACGCGTCAGAAACAGGTCGGCGGGCGGCAACCGCAGTTCGGGGATACTGCCGGCCGCCGCTTCGATCTGGCCGGGTTGCAGAAGCGTTGTCGTCATGCGCCGGTGGATTCCTGTATGAGAAGGATGAGAACGATCACGATTTCTTTCCGGTCATCTCGCGGTACCAGGCGCCGTGATGATGCTTGGCCCAGGCTGCTGAAACGGTTCCCCGGGTCATCGCCCTGACCGAGCCCTTGACCCAGATCGCAGCATAGATATGCACGATGATGCCGAGGATCATGATCCAGGCTGCCAGTGCATGGATCACGACGGCCACGCGCAGCAAGACGATGGGGAAAAACGGCGCAAACCACGGCTGCCAGATGACGATTCCGGAAATCAGCAACACGGGAATACTGACCACCATGGTCCAGAACAGGACTTTCTGCCCGGCGTTGTACTTGCCGGGTTCGGGCAGACCCTCGTCACGGTTCTTGACGACATCCCCGATGCGCCGCATCCACTGACGGTCGGCAGCCGTTATGCGGTTCGCACCCCAGTATCGAATTGCCATCAGCATGAAAAACAGGAACATCACCACGCCGATAAAGGGATGCAGGATGCGCGCCCAGGGTCCGCCGCCGAACAGGTGCGTGAGGAAGAAAAAGGCCGGATGGAACAGCGCCAGCCCCGAAAGGGCGGCAAGGATGAAGATGATGGCCACCACCCAGTGGTTGCTGCGCTCCCACGCCGTGTAGCGTTGAATTCGTGTGCTCATGATCGCTCCTTGATGTCGTGAAAGGGAAGAAAACGGAACGGTTCAATCCGTTTTCTCTTCCTCTTCCTCCACGTCCTTGGGCCCCTCCGTGACGTAATGGAAGAAGCCGGCAAACACGGCCAGGCCTACGCCAAGACTCATCAACGGCTTGGTGACGCCCTTCCACAGGCTGACCAGCGGACTGATGGCCGGATCCTTGGGAAGGTTCGAATACAACCCGGGCTGGTCGCCGTGCTGCAGTACATACATCACATGGGTTCCACCCACGCCTTGCGGGTCGTACAGGCCGGCGTTCTGGAATCCCCGTTCCTTGAGATCGACGATGCGTTCCTCGGCATGGTGGATCATGTCATCCTTGGAGCCGAAGACGATCGCCCCGGTCGGACAGGTCTTCACGCAGGCCGGCTCCAGTCCCACCGCCACCCGGTCTGAGCAGAGGGTGCACTTGTAGGCTTTGTGGTCCTTTTCCGAGATGCGCGGAATATCGAAGGGGCAGCCCGTGATGCAATAGCCGCACCCGATACAGTTCTCCTCGTGAAAGTCGACGATGCCGTTCGAGTACTGAACAATCGCCCCCGGCGACGGACAGGCCTTGAGGCAGCCGGGGTCGGCGCAGTGCATGCAGCCGTCCTTGCGGATCAGCCATTCGAGCCTGCCCTGCTGCACCTCCACTTCGGAGAAGCGCATCACCGTCCACGACTGGTCGGTGAGGTCTATGGGGTTGTCGTATACGCCGACGTTGACGCCGACTTCGTCGCGCAGATCGTTCCACTGCATGCAGGCCACCTGGCAGGCCTTGCAGCCGATGCACTTGGAAATGTCGATCAGCTTGGCGACCGGGACGGTCGCTTCGGCACGAACCTTGGGAGACGGCGTGGTGGTGGCGGAACGGGCCAGGATATCGAGAGATTGCAATGCCATGGTCGTCTCCTCACACTTTCTCGACGTTCACCAGAAACGCCTTGAACTCCGGCGTCTGGGTGTTGGCGTCGCCCACAAAGGGCGTCAGGGTATTGGTAAGGTAGCCGTTTTTCGCCACCCCGGTGAAGCCCCAGTGAATAGGGATGCCCACCGTGTGAGTTCGCCTGCCGTCCACAGTCAGAGCCGCCAGGCGCTTGGTGACCACGGCGATCGCGACGATATGGCCACGCATGGATTTCACCCGCACGTGGTCGCCGGACTTGATGCCGATTTCCTTGGCCAGCTCATCGCCAATCTCCACGAACTGTTCCGGTTGAATAATGGCCGAGCTCAACGTGTGTTTGGTCCAGAAGTGGAAATGCTCGGTGAGGCGGTAGGTGGTGGCGACAAACGGAAACTTGTCGGCCTTGCCGAAGGTCGCCCAGTCGCCCTTGAAAACCCGCGCAGCCGGACTGGCCCGCGCGAGCGGGTTGTCCGGAAACAGCGGATTGTTCGCTAGCGGCGACTCGAAAGGCTCGTAGTGCTCCGGAAAAGGCCCGTCGTTCATCTTGTCGATGGCAAAGAAACGCGCCACCCCCTCGGGATTCATGATGAAGGGATTCATCCCCTCCTCCGGCGCCGAATCCACCTTGAAGTCGGGCACGTCCGAGCCCGTCCACTTGCCCACGCCGGCGTCCCAGCCGATCAGCTTGCGCGTGGCGTCATACGGCTTGCCAGCGGGATCGCAGGAGGCGCGGTTGTAAAGGATGCGGCGGTTGGCCGGCCAGGCGAAGGCCCAGTTCAGGGTCTGGCCGATGCCAAAGGGATCGGAATTGTCGCGCCGCGCCATCAGGTTGCCCTTCTCGCTCCAGGCACCGGCAAAGAGCCAACAGCCGCACGCGGTGGAACCGTCGTCGCGCAGTTCGGCAAAGCCGTTGATCTGCTCGCCCGCCTTGACCAGCACCTTGGTCGGGTCCTTCGGATCGGTCACATCCTTCAGTGCCTTGCCGGAAAACTCCTTCGCCAACTCTTCCGGCGCAGGGAAGGCCGGACGCCGATGTTTCCAGCTCAGGTTGAGGACGGGATCGGGAAAGGCGCCGCCATCCTTCTTATACAGCTCGCGGATCTTGAGGAAGATGCCGGCCATGATTTCCTGGTCCGACAGCGCGTCGCCGGGAGGCTCGGCGCCCTTCCAGTGCCATTGCAGCCAGCGTCCGGAATTGACCAGGCTGCCATCTTCCTCGGCAAAGCAGGTCGACGGCAGGCGGAACACCTCGGTCTGGATCTTGGCGGGATCGACGTCGTTGTACTCGCCGTGGTTCTGCCAGAATTCGGCCGTTTCGGTTGCCAGCGGGTCGATGGTGACAAGGTATTTCAGCTTCGACAGTGCGCCCGACACCTTGACCTTGCACGGTGCCGACGCCAGCGGATTGAAGCCCTGGCAGACGTAGCCGTTTATCTCGCCGTTGTTCATGTTCTCGAACACCTGCAGGATGTCGTAGGGCTTGTCCAGCTTGGGAAGCCAGTCATAGCACCAGTTGTTGTCCGCAGTGGCGGCGTCGCCGTACCACGCCTTCATAGTGCTGACATGAAACTTGCCATAGTTTTGCCAGTAGGACATCTGGCCCGGCCGCAGCGGCTTGAAGGCGCGCTTGGCGATGTAGGCCGGGTAATCCTGCTCCGCATCGCCCGGCAGCGTCATGTAACCGGGCAGCAGGTTGGACAGCAGCCCCAGATCGGTCAGACCCTGGATATTGGAGTGCCCGCGCAACGCGTTCATGCCGCCGCCGGCCACGCCGATGTTGCCCAGCAGCAACTGAACCATGGCGCCGGTGCGGATCATCTGCGAGCCCTGCGAGTGCTGCGTCCAGCCCAGCGCGTACATGATGGTCATGGTCTTGTTGGATGCCGAGGTCTCCGCGATCATCTCGCACACCTTGAGGAAGGCTTCCTTCGGCGTGCCGCAGATGGTGTTGACCATGTCCGGCGTGTAGCGGCTGTAATGCGCCTTCATCAGTTGGTAGACGCAGCGGGGGTCCCGCAGGGTGGGATCGGTGATGGCGTAGCCGTCCTCGCCGATCTGGTAGCCCCAGGTGGACTTGTCGTACTTGCGCTTGTCCGCGTCATAGCCGGAAAACAGGCCGTTCTCGAAGGTGTACGCCTCATTCACCAGGAAGCTGAAGTCGGTGTAGTTCTTCACGTATTCGTGATGAATCTTGTCGTTCGACAGCAGGTAGTTGATGATCCCGGCCAGGAAAGCGATGTCCGAGCCGGCGCGGATCGGCGCATAGAAATCGGACACCGCAGCCGAGCGGGTAAAGCGCGGGTCGACCACGATCAGGCGCGCCTTGCGGTGCGCCTTCGCTTCGGTCACCCACTTGAAGCCGCACGGGTGCGCCTCGGCAGCATTGCCGCCCATGATCAAAACCAGGTCCGCGTTCTTGATGTCAACCCAATGGTTGGTCATCGCTCCTCGGCCAAACGTCGGGGCAAGACTTGCCACCGTCGGGCCGTGTCAGACACGTGCTTGATTATCGAATGCGAGCATCCCCAGGCTACGCGCGATCTTCTGCGTCAGGTAGCCGGTTTCGTTGCTGGAGGCGGAGGCGGCGAGCATGCCGGTAGAAACCCAGCGGTTCACCGTTTCGCCTTTTTCGTTCTGGGCGATGAAGTTCTTGTCGCGGTCGTCCTTCATCAGTTTGGCGATACGGGTGAAGGCGTCGTCCCAGGAAATGGGCGTCCATTCCTTGCTGCCGGGCGCACGGTATTCCGGTCGCTTGAGCCGGTTCGGGCTGTGCACGAAATCGAGCAGGCCAGCACCCTTCGGACACAGGGTGCCACGGTTCACTGGATGATCCGGATCGCCCTCGATGTGGATGATTTCGGTGAAAACGTTTTTGGACTTGTCGCCCAGGCTGTATAGCAGAACGCCGCAGCCCACCGAGCAGTAGGGACAAGTATTGCGGGTTTCGGTGGCGCGGGCGAGCTTGAATGCACGCACCTGCGCCAGCGCCTCGCCGGGTGCAAAACCCAGCGCCGCGAGACTGGAACTGCCGACCCCCGCCGCGCAGATTCTGAAGAACTGTCTTCGGTTCACTTGCATCGTCGTCCCCTTTTCATGGATCAATCAACCATAAAAAACTATAGAAATAAAAATGCAAATAGCAAACAAAATTTAGAATTCATATGGGGGTTTGATGGACGAATCCGTGACCGACTGTAGGCGAAGCTGATCCGGCAAACCTTCACCTGACGGGCGGGCCTCGTTATTCTCCCGCCTCGACCTGCGAGGGACTCACCCCGGCCGACACCAGGTAATCGCGCACATGGCGCAGTTCCTGTTTGGTGCAGGTGTTGCTGTTATGCGGACGATGGATAAATCCCTCCACCCCGTTCAAGATCACGCGGAAACTCGCGCCGTGGTGGGGCTCCACCCTGGCGCCCAGATGGGTCAGCATCGACTCCACCTCGCGCCAATGAAAATTGGCGCTCACCGGGCCTTCGAAAATGGACCGCAACAGACTCTCGTGTTTGTGACTCATGGCAGGCCCTCACATTACATCGACACATCTTCAGCATAGAAGTTGAGCAGCCGCTACGCGAATCGCGCGGTCGGCTTTGTTGACGTGCCTACGTGGGCGATTTCGGCTGCCTATACTGCATTTTCCCGATCGTTTGTCTGGCGCTACGCGATGGCCGCGTTAGCCAGGCGACACCGCAGACGGCCCGACCCGCGACAGCCGTCCGCCTCCACGCTTCGCGGAATGTGATTCGACAAGGAGAACAGCATGAGCACAGTCGTGAACGAAGTCCTGTCAGCCAACCAGGCCTACGCTTCCAATTTCGGCGCCAAGGGCACGCTGCCGATGCCCCCTGGCCGGCATTTCGGCATCCTCACCTGCATGGATGCCCGCCTTGATCCGGCCCAGTATGCCGGCCTGGCCGAGGGCGATGCCCACGTCATCCGCAATGCCGGTGGCCGCGCCAGCGATGACGCCATCCGCTCGCTGGTCATTTCCTACAAACTGCCGGGCACCCGCGAGTGGTTCGTCATCCACCACACCGACCGCGGCATGGAAACCTTCACCGACGACGTCATGCGCAAACCGCTGCGCAGCAGCCTCAAGACCGCCGGCATCGACGCCAGCGGCTGGCATGATGCCGGCGACGGGGCGGCTCTGCCGAAGGCGAGCACATCAGCTGGCTCACCATCGCCAACCAGGCGCAAAGCGTGACTGAAGACGTCCAGCGCATTCGCAACCATCCCCTGGTGCCCGGCGACATCCCGATCTATGGCTATATCTATGACGTGATCTATGACGTGCGCAGCATCTATGACGTGCGCAGCGGAAAACTGAACGAGGTCCCCGAAGCCACCCGCGCGGGTCGGATCAAATAGCCGTAATGGGCGGGGGCCGTTGGCACAGGCCGACGCTCCGCCCGCTCACCCCATTCGGGCAGGGCGTATCCAGCAACGGGCAAATCACCTGGATCGCCTGCTGAACGCGCGTCGCCCGGAAACCGTTCGCCCGGGCCCGGGAACAGCCGCCAGGCGCCCAACGCTATCGCGGAACCACGCGGGCGTTTTCGCCGCGGCCTTCCACACGCACGCGCATCCCGTCGCGCAGGCGGGCATCCACCGGCTGCGTGATCGTGACGCGGCCGCCGGTCACCATATCGACGGTGATCCGCTGCGCATCGATTTTCTTGTATTTGCTTTCGGCATAGGTGCCCGCCGCGCCCCCCAGTATCGCGCCGGCCACCGTGGCCGTGGTGCTGTCGCCCATCCCCGAGCCGAGCAGGCCGCCCGCCACCGCGCCGACCGCGGTGCCGACGCCCAGCTTGTATTTGTCGTCCACCTGGACGGCTTCAAGCGAAGCGATTGTCCCGTCTCGTTCAGCGTTCAGACTGGCTTGCCACCGTTCCGCCGGTCTCGCCGTATTGTGTTCCACCCAGGCTGCCCATATCAGCGCACCCGCCCGCCAAGGCCGCCGACAACAGCAATGGCAATGCAATCCGCTGTTTCATGATCAGACTCCTTTAATTTATCCCGCTCAATATAGGAAACTCCAGCGCAAAAGATGCCTGTCCCGGCCGTTGCAGCGAATGCTTGCCGCTGAAGGATCGCCGGCGTCGCAACAAAGGCAGAGGAATCGCAGCTTTCCACTAAAATCACACCGACGCCCTGATTTCCCGAACCCAACGCAACGTACATTCTGCTCATGAACGATCTGGCACGACAAATCGGTTTTGATTTCCTGGCCGCATCCTGGTTGCCCCA
>JBAQND010000180.1:0-16200 GCA_049303455.1 Thiobacillus sp. | reverse complement strand
GGCGACAACGTCAGCATCAAGGTGTCGCTGATTCAGCCGATCGCCATGGACGAAGGCCTGCGTTTCGCCATCCGCGAAGGCGGCCGCACCGTCGGTGCGGGCGTCGTGGCCAAGATCGAAGAATAAGGTTAATTCAATGCAAAGCCAGAAAATCCGCATCCGCCTGAAGGCGTTTGACTACAAACTGATCGACCAGTCGGCGCTCGAAATCGTGGAAACGGCCAAACGCACCGGCGCAGTGGTCAAGGGCCCGGTTCCCCTGCCGACCTCGATCGAGCGTTTTGACGTGCTGCGTTCGCCGCACGTCAACAAGACCTCGCGCGACCAGTTCGAGATCCGTACCCATCGCCGTCTGATGGACATCATGGACCCGACCGACAAAACGGTTGATGCCCTGATGAAGCTGGACTTGCCGGCTGGCGTGGACGTCGAAATCAAGTTGTAAAAATCAAGGGGCGCAGGTATACTGCTGCCCCTTCAGTAGTATCAATAGTCGCCGGTCAATTGTAATCGGCACCTACAACCCTTGCGAGTGGCCTAGGTCGCTTGCTTGAGATAGGACATACAAAAATGAGTATCGGGCTCGTTGGCCGCAAGGTCGGCATGACCCGCATTTTCACTGAGAGCGGTGCGTCCGTTCCGGTGACGGTGCTGGAAATGTCAAACAATCGTGTAACACAGGTTCGCACGTCAGAGGTTGATGGTTATTCCGCGGTGCAGGTTGCCTATGGCACGCGTCGCAATAGCCGGGTCACCAAAGCACAGGCTGGTCATTTTGCCAAGGCGGGTGTGGATGCAGCAGAGCTGATGCGTGAGTTTCGCGTTTCGGCTGATGAGGCAGCCCAATACCAGGCGGGGGCAGCGGTTTCTGTCGAGGTTTTTGCGGCCGGACAGAAGGTGGATGTCACTGGTGTGACGCAAGGCAAAGGCTTTGCGGGCACCATCAAGCGCCACAACTTCAAATCGCAGCGTGCGACGCACGGCAACTCGCGTTCGCACAATGTGCCGGGGTCCATCGGCATGGCGCAGGATCCGGGTCGTGTTTTCCCGGGTAAGCGCATGTCTGGCCATATGGGCGCTGTGACGTGTACCAAACAGAATCTTGAAGTCGTTCGTGTCGATGCTGAGCGCGGTTTGGTGCTGCTTAAGGGCGCCGTTCCGGGTTCGAAGGGTGGTCATGTGGTGGTGCGCCCGGCAGTGAAAGGGGGTGCCTAATGGATTTAACCGTCATCAATGAGCAAGGCCAGCAGGTGTCCAGCTTGGCCGCCTCGGACGAAACCTTTGGTCGCGACTACAACGAAGCGCTGGTCCACCAGGTGGTAACCGCGTTCCAGTCGAATGCGCGCAGCGGCAATCGTGCGCAGCAAACGCGTGCCGAAGTGAGCGCATCCACGCATAAGCCGTGGCGTCAAAAAGGTACTGGTCGCGCACGTGCCGGCCGCACATCGAGCCCGATCTGGCGTGGAGGTGGTGTCACCTTCCCAAACAAGCCGAACGAGAACTTCACCCACAAGGTCAACCGTAAGATGTATCGCGCTGGCCTGGCGTCCATCCTGTCGCAGCTGGCTCGCGATGGCAAGATCAAGGTGGTGGAAAGTCTCGGCATCGAGTCGCCCAAGACCCGAGTGCTTGCAGACAGGCTGAAGTCGATGGGTTATGGCAAGGTCATGATTATTGCGGACAGCGTGGATGACAACCTGTGGCTGTCGTCGCGCAATCTGCCGAATGTCTATGTGGTTGAGCCGCATCAGGCCGACCCGTGGAGTCTGGTCAAATTCGGCAACGTGTTGATCACGGCGGCAGCGGTGAAACAGTTTGAGGAGATGGTGTAATGGGTGCGATCAGTCAAGAGCGTTTGCTCAAAGTCATTCTCGCGCCGGTGATCTCCGAAAAGAGCACGCGCATTGCGGATAAGCTGAATCAAGTTGTCTTTCGGGTGTTGCCCAGCGCGACCAAGCAGGAAATTGGCGCGGCAGTGTCCAGCCTGTTCAAGGTCGAGGTGACCGGTGTCCAGGTGCTGAACGTCAAGGGCAAGGTCAAGCGCTCCGGTCGTGTCACAGGTCGCCGTGACAACTGGAAGAAGGCGTATGTCACCCTGAAGCAGGGTCAGGACATCGACTTCGCGTCCGGTCGGTAAGGGAGAGAACCATGGCACTGATTAAAGTTAAACCCACCTCTGCCGGGCGCCGTGCGCTCGTCAAGGTCGTAACAGAAGGCCTGCACAAAGGCGCGCCGTACGCGCCGTTGCTCGAGCCTAAGAAGCGCGGTTCAGGTCGTAACAACAATGGCCATATCACGGTGCGCCACAAGGGTGGTGGGCATAAGCAGCATTACCGTGTGGTGGATTTCCGTCGCAACAAGGACGGCATTCCCGCCAAGGTCGAGCATATCGAGTATGACCCCAACCGTTCTGCGCATCTTGCGTTGCTGTGTTATGCCGATGGTGAGCGCCGCTACATCATTGCGCCGCGTGGCATTGCGGTTGGCGCGCAGTTGCTGAATGGTGTTGACGCGCCGATCAAGGCGGGCAACTGTCTGCCGCTGCGCAGCATTCCGGTCGGCAGCACGGTGCACTGTATCGAGATGATGCCGGGCAAGGGTGCGCAGATCGCGCGTTCTGCCGGAACCTCGGTCCAGTTGCTGGCACGCGAAGGCAGCTATGCGCAGTTGCGTCTGCGCTCGGGCGAAATCCGCAAGGTCCACGTTGACTGTCGCGCGACGCTTGGCGAAGTGGGTAACGAAGAGCACAGCCTGCGTTCGATTGGTAAGGCGGGTGCAAACCGCTGGCGCGGTATCCGTCCCACGGTACGTGGCGTGGTGATGAACCCGTGTGACCACCCGCATGGTGGTGGCGAAGGCCGCACCGCGGCAGGTCGTCATCCGGTGAGCCCGTGGGGCACCCCGACCAAGGGTTACCGCACCCGCAGCAACAAGCGCACCTCCAACATGATTGTCCGCCGCCGCAACGCGCGCTGATTGAGGTAGAGATATATGGCACGTTCAATTAAAAAAGGCCCCTTCGTTGACGGGCATCTGCTGAAAAGAATTGAAGCCGTTCGCGGCACCAACGACAAGCGACCGATCAAGACCTGGTCGCGCCGTTCCACCGTGTTGCCTGACTTTATCGGTCTGACGATTGCGGTTCACAACGGACGTCAGCACATGCCGATATTCGTGACCGAGAACATGGTCGGCCACAAACTGGGTGAGTTTTCCCTGACGCGCACCTTCAAGGGTCACGTCGCGGACAAGAAGGCTAAGAGATAAGGACCGCATGATGGAAGTTTCTGCAATTTTGCGTGGTACGCGACTGTCCGCACAGAAGGGCCGCCTGGTCGCCGACCAGATTCGAGGCCTTCGCGTGGAGAAGGCGTTGAATCTCCTGGCCTTCAGCCCTAAAAAAGGTGCGGGCATCATCAAGAAAGTGCTCGAGTCGGCGATTGCCAACGCTGAGCACAACGAAGGTGCAGACATCGATACCCTTAAGGTCAAGACGATTCTCGTTGACCAGGGTACCGTGCTGAAGCGCTTCACTGCCCGTGCCAAAGGCCGCGGCAACCGTATTACTAAGCCGACCTGTCACATTAGTGTGACGGTTGGGGATTAAGGAAGCGCCATGGGACAAAAAATACATCCGATCGGGTTCCGTCTTGGTGTCCAGCGTATTTGGACGGCCAAATGGTACGGTTCGAACCGAAACTTCTCCAGCACCCTGCTGGAGGACATCAAGGTTCGCGACTACCTGAAAAAGAAGCTCGCCCATGCGTCGGTTTCCAAGGTGGTTATCGAGCGTCCGGCGAAAAACGCACGCATCACGATTTTCAGCGGTCGCCCAGGTGTGGTGATCGGCAAAAAGGGCGAGGACATCGAAGTCCTGCGCAGCGAGCTTGCGCGCCTGATGTCGGTGCCGGTGCACGTCAACATTGAAGAAGTGCGCAAGCCCGAGACGGATGCCCAGATCATCGCTGATGGCATTGCGCAGCAACTCGAAAAACGTGTGATGTTCCGTCGCGCGATGAAGCGTGCCATGCAGAATGCCATGCGGCTGGGTGCTCAGGGCATCAAAATCATGAGCGCTGGCCGTTTGAACGGTGCGGAAATCGCGCGTTCCGAGTGGTATCGCGAAGGCCGTGTGCCACTGCACACCCTGCGCGCCATCATCGACTATGGTTTTGCTGAAGCGAAGACCACCTACGGCATCATCGGCGTCAAGGTGTGGGTATACAAGGGCGATACGCTCGCTCGTGGAGAGCAGCCTGTGGTGGCTGAACAGGAAAAGCGCGGCAAGAAACCAGGAGTGAAACATGCTGCAGCCAGCTAGAAGAAAATTCCGCAAGGAACAGAAAGGCCGTAATACCGGAATGGCGACCCGCGGCGCCGATGTGAGTTTTGGCGATTTTGGTCTCAAAGCGGTCGGTCGTGGTCGCTTGACGGCTCGTCAGATTGAAGCTGCGCGTCGTGCGATGACCCGCCACATCAAGCGTGGCGGCCGCATCTGGATCCGTATTTTTCCGGACAAGCCGATTTCGCGTAAGCCGGCCGAAGTCCGGATGGGTAATGGTAAAGGTGCGCCGGAATACTACGTCGCTGAAATTCAGCCGGGCAAGGTTTTGTACGAAATGGATGGCGTGAACGAAACGCTGGCGCGCGAGGCGTTCCGCCTGGCGGCCGCCAAGCTGCCGATCGCGACAACCTTCGTGACCCGCATGATCGGGAGCTAAGTGATGAACACAAAAGAAATGCGCGGCAAGGATGCCGCAGAACTGAAGCAGGAACTTGAGTCCCTGTTGCGTGCCCACTTTGCGCTGCGTATGCAGGTGGCCACCCAGCAGTCGACCAAAACTGCCGACCTGGGCAAATTGCGTCGCGATATTGCCCGCGTCAAGACGATTATGCGCGAGAAGGCGGGTCAAGCATGACTGAAATCAAGAAAATGGTGCGTGCCCTGAGTGGGCGCGTGGTTAGCGACAAGATGAACAAGACGGTTACCGTGTTGGTCGAGCGTCGGGTCAAGCATCCGGTCATCGGCAAGATCATCCGGTTGTCCAAGAAATATCACGCTCACGATGAAAAAAACGAGTTTCACGAGGGTGATTTGGTGCAAATCGAAGAGTCACGCAAACTGTCGCGCACCAAAGCATGGACGGTAAGCAAGTTGATTGAGCGCGCACGCGTTTAATGCTTGCGTGAAACGCAAACACTCGGTATAGTTCTGCGTTTTCCGGTAGTGAGCCGGTTGGTTTTAGTCCGGTTCGCTGACTCAAGTAGTTCCGCGCATTGCGGGATTTTCTCCCGAACGGGATCCAAAACTAACCGCCGCTGTTTTTTGATTAAAGCGTGGTGGATTAAGTTGGAGGCAATTAAATGATTCAGATGCAGTCCGTATTGGATGTGGCGGACAACACAGGTGCGCGCTCGGTTATGTGCATCAAGGTGTTGGGCGGCAGTCGTCGTCGCTATGCTGGCGTCGGTGACATCATCAAAGTCAGCATCAAGGATGCTGCGCCGCGCGGTCGCGTAAAAAAAGGCGACGTCTACAACGCTGTTGTGGTCCGTACTGCCAAAGGCGTCCGGCGCCCTGATGGTTCGCTGGTGCGCTTTGATGGCAACGCCGCAGTCCTGTTGAACAACAAATTAGAGCCGATCGGAACCCGTATTTTCGGGCCGGTTACCCGTGAGTTGCGTACCGAGAAGTTCATGAAGATCGTCTCGCTGGCGCCCGAGGTTCTGTAAGGGGGAGTCATGGCACGTATTCGAAGAAGTGATCAGGTGATCGTCCTGACCGGAAAAGACAAAGGCAAGCGCAGTATCGTGCTCAAGGTCTTTGACAATGATCATCTGCTGGTTGAGGGCGTGAATCGCGTCAAGAAACATCAGAAGCCGAATCCCATGCGCAACATCCAGGGTGGGATCGTCGAAAAGGAAATGCCGATTCAGGCTTCAAATGTCGCATTATTCAATGCTGGCACGCAGAAGGCTGATCGAGTTGGTTACAAGGTGCTGGAGGACGGCCGCAAGGTGCGTGTATACAAGTCCAACGGCGAAATGGTTGACGCACAGGGGTAATCATGGCGCGTTTTCAAGAATTTTATCGTGAGACAGTCGTTCCCAAGCTGATTGAACAGTTTGGCTACAAGTCTGTCATGCAGGTTCCTCGTATCCAGAAGATCACCCTGAACATGGGCGTTGGCGAGGCGGTGGCTGACAAGAAGGTGATGGATCACGCGGTTTCCGACATGCGCAAGATTGCCGGCCAGAAGCCGGTTGTCACCAAGTCCAAGAAATCGATCGCGGGTTTCAAGATCCGTGAGGATTATCCGGTGGGCTGCATGGTGACCCTGCGACGTGTGCAGATGTATGAGTTTCTGGATCGTCTGGTTACGGTGGCAATCCCCCGTATCCGTGACTTCCGGGGGATTTCCGGGAAGTCATTTGATGGCCGTGGCAACTACAACATGGGCGTCAAGGAACAGATTATTTTCCCTGAGATCGAGTACGACAAGATTGACGTGTTGCGTGGAATGAACATCACGATCACCACCACCGCCAAGACTGACGAAGAAGGGCGTGCTTTGCTTGCTGCCTTCAGTTTCCCGTTCAAGAATTGAGGTAGGCATGGCCAAGTTATCCTTGATTAATCGCGAAGAAAAGCGCGCGCGCATGGTGAAAAAATATGCCGCCAAGCGTGCTGATCTCAAAGCCGCAATTGCCAGCGTTCAGACCAGCGATGAAGATCGCGTGGCGGCATACAAGGCATTGCAGGAGCTGCCGCGGAACTCCAGTCCGGTGCGCCAGCGCAATCGCTGCCAGCTGACGGGCCGCCCGCGTGGCGTGTTCAGCAAGTTCGGCTTGGCGCGCGGCAAGCTGCGTGAATATGCGATGCGGGGCGAGATCCCGGGCATCGTCAAGGCAAGCTGGTAAGGGGCAAACAATATGAGTATGAGTGATCCCATCGCGGACATGCTGACCCGCATCCGCAATGCACAAGCGGTTGAAAAGGGGGCTGTCACAATGCCTTCCTCCAAGGTCAAAGTGGCTATCGCCAAGGTGTTGAAAGATGAAGGCTATATTGATGGTTTTGCCATTCGTGGCGAAGCTGGCAAGCCAGAGCTCGAACTTCAGCTGAAGTATTACGCTGGTCGTCCGGTTATCGAGCGCATCGAGCGTGTAAGCAAGCCTGGTCTGCGTGTCTATAAAGGCGCAGAAGATCTGCCGCGAGTGATGAATGGCCTGGGTGTCGCCATTGTGTCCACGTCGAGTGGCGTAATGACCGATCGCCGAGCCCGTGCCCAAGGCGTGGGTGGTGAAGTCCTGTGCGTGGTTGCGTAAGAGAGAGTCGATATGTCACGTGTAGCCAATAATCCAATTACCTTGCCTAAGGGTGTTGAAGTCACGCTGGGAAGTGTCGTCTCTGTTAAAGGCCCTCTCGGTGCGATGACTCAGGCGGCATCCAGCGATGTCACGATAGCGCTCAATGACGGCGTGCTGACTTTTGCGCCCGTCGGTGGAAGCATTCAGGCCAATGCCATGGCGGGAACAATGCGTTCGCTGGTCAATAACATGGTTCAGGGTGTCACCAAGGGTTTCGAGAAGAAGCTTTTGTTGGTCGGCGTCGGATATCGTGCGCAGGCCCAGGGCGATGCGCTCAACCTGACGCTCGGATTCTCGCATCCTGTCGTGCACAAGATGCCCGCTGGAATCAAGGTCGAGACGCCTACGCAGACCGAAATTGTGATCAAGGGCGTAGACCGCCAGGTTGTTGGGCAGGTGGCCGCTGATGTGCGTTCATATCGCCCGCCGGAGCCCTACAAGGGCAAAGGCGTGCGCTATAGCGACGAAGTGGTCATCAAGAAAGAGACCAAGAAGAAGTAAGGCATAAGGACAGAAAATGAACACCAAGCAATCACGCATTCGCCGAGCGCGCAAAACCCGCGCCAAAATCGCGGCCGTCAAGGCGACTCGCCTGGCAATTCACCGCACCAATAGCCATGTCTATGCCCAGATCATTTCGGCGGACGGCGGCACGGTGATGGCCAGCGCGTCTTCCAATGACAAGGACATGCGTGCTGATCTGACGAATGGCGGCAACGTCGCCGCGGCGGCGGCCGTGGGCAAGCGGCTGGCTGAAAAGGCCAAGGGTTTGGGTATTGAAAAAGTGGCTTTCGATCGTTCTGGCTTCAAGTTCCATGGGCGTGTGAAAGCCCTGGCTGAAGCTGCGCGTGAAGGCGGTTTGGTTTTTTAACGAGGCAGAATCAAGATGGCCCGTACAGCACCTGGTAGTAACGAAGAGCGCGGCGACGGTTTGCGCGAAAAGATGATCTCGATCAACCGTGTCACCAAAGTGGTGAAGGGTGGTCGGATCATGGGCTTTGCCGCGCTGACTGTTGTTGGCGACGGCGACGGCGGAATCGGCATGGGCAAGGGCAAGTCCCGCGAAGTGCCGGTGGCCGTTCAGAAGGCAATGGAAGAAGCCCGTCGCAAGCTGGTTAAGATCAGCCTGAAGAATGGCACCTTCCACCATACGGTGGTCGGGCAGCATGGCGCTTCGCGCGTGTTGATCCAGCCTGCATCGGAAGGCACCGGGATTATTGCCGGCGGTGCGATGCGCGCCGTGTTTGAGGTGATGGGCGTGCAGAACGTTCTTGCCAAATGCCTGGGGTCGACCAATCCCTATAACGTTGTTCGCGCAACGATAGACGGATTGTTGAAAATGTCCACGCCGTCCGAAATTGCGGCCAAGCGTGGCAAGTCGCTCGAAGACATCACGGGGTAAGCCATGAGTGAGCAGAAAAAAATCAAGGTGACGCAGATCAAAAGTCTGATTGGCACCAAGGAAGCACATCGTGCCTGCGTCCGTGGCCTGGGTTTGCGCCGGATGCATCACACCGTCGAGGTGCTCGACACCCCGGAAAACCGCGGAATGATGACCAAGGTCGCCTATCTGCTGAAGTGCGAGGCTTAAATGGAACTGAATACGATTAAACCGGCAGATGGCGCCAAGAAAGACAAGCGCCGCCCGGGTCGCGGCATTGGCTCTGGCCTGGGTAAAACCGCAGGACGTGGCCACAAGGGCCAGAAGTCCCGTTCGGGTGGCTTCCATAAAGTGGGCTTCGAGGGTGGCCAGATGCCGATGCAGCGTCGGCTACCGAAACGCGGCTTCGTTTCGCTGACCAAGGCCGATACGGCGCACGTTCGCCTGTATCAGCTGGCGGCGGTTGGCGTGGACGAGATTGACCTGCTGGTATTGAAGCAGGCGGGTATTGTTCGTTCGGCTGCCAAGACTGCGAAAGTCTACCTGGCCGGCGAAATCGACACGGCGATCAAGCTGCGCGGTATCGCTGTGACCAAGGGTGCCCGTGCTGCGATTGAAGCGGCCGGCGGCACCATCGCCGACTGAGCCTACGAGGACACACGCTTTGGCCACGCCCAAAACCGGCTTGAATAAATTCGGGGACCTCAAGCGTCGCCTGCTATTTTTGCTCGGCGCACTGATCGTCTACCGCATCGGCACCTTCATTCCGGTGCCGGGTATCGATCCGCTGGTGCTCGATCAGTTGTTCAAGTCGCAGCAAGGCGGCATCCTGGGCATGTTCAACATGTTCTCGGGAGGCGCGCTGTCTCGTTTCAGTCTGTTTGCGCTGGGGATCATGCCGTACATTTCGGCCTCGATCATCGTGCAGCTGATGACAACGGTCTCGCCGCACCTGGAAGCGCTGAAAAAAGAGGGTGAGTCCGGGCGTCGCAAGATTACGCAGTACACCCGCTACGGCACCCTTTTCCTGGCGGTATTCCAGGCTTTGGGGATTTCCATTGCTCTGGAGTCCCAGGCCGGCCTCGTGCTGGATCCGGGGCTGGGCTTCCGGCTGATTACGGTAGCCACGCTGACTGCCGGCACGATGTTTTTGATGTGGTTGGGTGAGCAGATTACCGAGCGTGGTCTGGGTAACGGTATCTCGATTATTATTTTCGCAGGCATTGTGGCGGGCTTACCCTCAGCAATTGGTGGCACACTGGAATTGACGCGAACCGGCGCCTTCCCGATCCCACTGGTTCTGATGTTGTTTGTCGGCGTGCTGCTGGTCACCGCATTGGTGGTGTTTGTCGAGCGTGGCCAGCGTAAGATCCTGGTCAATTATGCCAAGCGTCAGGTCGGTAAGATGGTCGTGGGCGGCCAGAGCTCGCACCTGCCGCTCAAGCTGAATATGGCCGGGGTGATTCCGCCGATTTTCGCCTCCAGCATCATTTTGTTCCCGGCCACCCTGGCGGGGTGGTTCGGTAGCGGCGAGGGCATGGGTTGGTTGAGGGACATCGGCTCGTCCTTGTCTCCCGGACAGCCGATCTATGTCATGGTGTACGCGCTGGCGATCATTTTCTTCTGTTTTTTCTATACGGCCCTGGTGTTTAATCCCAAGGAAACGGCAGACAACCTGAAGAAGAGCGGTGCGTTCGTTCCGGGTATCCGCCCTGGGGATCAGACGGCCCGCTACATCGACAAGATTTTGACCCGGCTGACGCTGGTGGGCGCGATCTACATCACCCTGGTGTGTTTGTTGCCCGAGTTTCTGATTTTGAAATGGAATGTTCCCTTCTACTTCGGTGGAACATCCTTGCTGATCATCGTGGTGGTGACCATGGATTTCATGGCTCAGGTTCAGGCCTATGTCATGTCTCACCAGTATGAAGGCTTGCTCAAAAAAGCCAATTTCAAGAACGGATTGGTGGGGCGGTGACATGCCTAAGGATAAGGAAGATATCATCCAGATGCAGGGTGAGGTCATTGAAAACTTGCCTAACGCCACGTTCCGAGTCAAGTTGGAAAATGGCCATGTGCTACTGGGTTATATTTCGGGAAAAATGCGTATGCACTACATCCGCATTCTTCCTGGCGACAAGGTAACGGTTGAACTCACCCCGTACGATTTGACCAAAGGCCGGATCGTTTTTCGGGCCAAATGATTTTTGGCCGGCAGCATGCCGCCGGCGAGTGAATGGAGAAAACCATGAGAGTACAGGCTTCAGTCAAAAAAATGTGCCGCAAGTGCAAGGTTGTACGCCGCAAGGGCGTTGTGCGCGTGATCTGTGATGATCCGCGGCACAAGCAGCGCCAGGGATGAGCGGGCAATCGTTGGTCGGTTTGAATTCGAGTCAGCCTGAAACCGGGTTGACGTGTTATAATTTTTTGTTTTGCGTTTGGGGCTCTGCGAATGGCTCGTATTGCTGGGGTTAATATCCCGAATCATCAACACGCGATTATCGCGTTGACCGCCATTTATGGCATTGGCAGGACCTCGTCCGGCAAGATTTGCGAAGCGGCTGGCGTTGCCACGACTTCGAAAATCAAGGATTTGTCGGAAGCCGAGGTTGAGCGCATACGTGAAGTCGTGTCCAAGTTCACGGTCGAGGGCGACCTGCGCCGCGAAACCACCATGAACATCAAGCGATTGATGGATCTTGGCTGTTATCGCGGCTTCCGCCACCGTAAAGGCTTGCCGGTGCGGGGTCAGCGTACCCGTACCAACGCGCGAACCCGCAAGGGCCCGCGCAAGGCCATCAGGAAATAAAGGTTAACCATGGCAACGAAACCAGCAACGCGTGTCCGTAAAAAGGTCAAGAAGAATGTCGCAGAAGGTATTGCGCACATTCATGCTTCGTTCAACAACACCATCGTAACGATCACCGATCGCCAGGGTAACGCCCTGTCGTGGGCGACGGCGGGTGGTGCGGGCTTTAAGGGCTCGCGCAAATCGACTCCGTTCGCGGCGCAGGTTGCGGCAGAAAACGCCGGCAAAATGGCGCAGGAGTGCGGCGTCAAGAACCTGGAAGTCCGGATCAAGGGCCCCGGTCCTGGTCGCGACTCCACCGTGCGTGCGTTGAATGCGCTGGGTTTCAAGATCGTCACGATCTCGGATGTCACCCCGATCCCGCATAACGGTTGCCGTCCCTCCAAAAAGCGTCGTATCTAATACTTAGGCAAAATCATGGCTCGTAATCTTGATCCCAAATGCCGTCAGTGCCGCCGTGAAGGCGAAAAGCTCTTCCTGAAGGGCGAGAAGTGTTTCACTGACAAGTGCGCCATCGAGCGCCGTCCCTATGCACCTGGCCAGCACGGCCAGAAAAGCGGTGCCCGCCTGTCCGGTTATGGCATCCAGTTGCGCGAAAAGCAAAAAATTCGCCGTATCTACGGGGTGCTGGAAGGTCAGTTCCGCCTGACGTACAAGCGGGCGGACAGCCGCAAGGGCGTGACCGGTGAAAACCTGTTGTCGATGCTTGAGTCGCGGCTGGATTCGGTGTGCTATCGCATGGGCTTTGGTGCATCGCGCACCGAGGCGCGCCAGGTGCTGCGTCACAACGGCATCATGGTGAACGGTCGCCGGGTCAATATCCCGTCATATCAGGTTCGCGCGGGTGATGTGGTTGAGGTGGCAGAAAAAGCGAAAGCTCATCTGCGCATCAAGGCGGCTTCAGAAGCTGCGGCGGCACGTGGTTATCCTGAGTGGGTCGAAGTCGATCCCAAGATGCTCAAGGGAACCTACAAGGCCGCACCGCAACGCTCGGAACTGCCGTCGACCATCAATGAATCGCTGGTCATCGAACTGTACTCCAAATAAGTTGGCCTGGTCTCTGTGACCCGGTCTTAAGGGCTGGTTTTAAGGAATTGCACTCTATGCAAAGCGCTACGGAATTTCTCAAGCCGCGTATTGTGGAGGTGGATCGCTCCTCCCCCTTGCACGCCAAGGTCATCATGGAGCCTTTCGAGCGTGGCTATGGCCATACGCTCGGCAATGCGCTGCGTCGTATTCTGCTGTCTTCCATGGTGGGCTATGCGCCGACCGAAGTGTCGATCAGCGGCGTCGTCCATGAGTATTCGACCATCGAGGGCGTGCAGGAGGATGTCGTTGATATCCTGCTGAACCTCAAAGGCATTGCTTTCAAGATGCACGGCAAGTCCGAGGCCATCCTGAAAGTCTCCAAGGCCGGCGAAGGTGTGGTGACGGCGGGCGACATCGAAATCGGCCACGACATCGAAGTGCTGAACCCGGATCACGTGATTGCTCACCTGACCAAGGGCGGCAAACTCGACATGGAAATCAAGATCGAGAGCGGACGTGGCTATCAGCCGGCGACCGTGCGCAAGGTTTCGGAAGAAACCCGCGCCGTCGGTTCGATTCTGATCGACGCCTCGTTCAGCCCGGTTCGTCGCGTCGCCTACACGGTTGAGAGTGCGCGTGTCGAACAGCGCACCGACCTCGACCGCCTGGTGATCGACATTGAAACCAATGGCGTGGTCGAGCCGGAAGAAGCCGTGCGTACTGCTGCGCGCATCCTGGTGAGCCAGCTCTCCGTGTTTGCGGATCTGGAAGGCACCCCAGCCGAGTCCGAGTCGCCGCGTTCGCCGCAGGTCGACCCCCTGTTGCTGCGCCCGGTCGACGATCTCGAATTGACCGTGCGTTCGGCCAATTGCCTGAAAGCCGAAAATATCTATTTCATCGGCGACCTGATCCAGCGTTCCGAATCGGAATTGTTGCGCACCCCGAATCTGGGCCGCAAGTCGCTGAACGAAATCAAGGACGTGCTGGCTTCCAAGAGCCTGTCCCTGGGGATGAAGCTCGAAAACTGGCCGCCCGCCGGTCTCGAGCGTCCCTGAACCCTTTAAGCAAGCTCCCCGTAAACCATCAAACAATAAAGTGCGGGTCGCCGTGGCAGGCGGCCTAGCCCAAGAATACTGACCCAAAAGGAATCGCCATGCGCCATCGTCAATCCAACCGCAAACTGAACCGTACCACCAGCCATCGCCTGGCCATGTTCCGCAACATGACTGTGTCGCTGCTGAAGCACGAAATCATCAAGACCACCCTGCCGAAAGCCAAGGAACTGCGCCGCTTCGTCGAGCCGCTGATCACCCTGGGCAAGGAGCCGAGCCTGGCGAACCATCGCCTGGCATTCGACCGCCTGCGTGACCGCGACATGGTCGTCAAGCTGTTCGGTGAACTCGGTCCGCGCTACAAGACCCGTCCCGGCGGCTACCTGCGCATCCTCAAATACGGCTTCCGCAATGGCGACAACGCGCCGATGGCGCTGGTCGAACTGGTTGATCGCCCCGAAACCGATGTCGAGGCTGCTGAGGCCGAGTAAATCGAGTTCGAATCGTGATGCAAAAAGCCGGGGCCACCCGGCTTTTTTTATGCCCGGTTTTCAGCGTGTCCCACGCAGAATCGCTGCCTGCCGGGCCATATTTTATTTTCTGGTGCATTTGCCGCGGGGCAGCCTTGTCGGGCATAGTCAGCCTTCCTCTCAAGCCAGGATAAGCCTGTGATTGTTCTTTTCACCGATTTTGGCGTGCGCGATCCCTACGTCGGACAGGTCAAGGCGCGCCTCGCGGAACACGCGCCCGCACAGTTGGTGGTGGATCTGCTGCACGAGGTGCCGGACTTCAATCCGCATGCGGGCGCACATTTGCTGGCAGCGTTTGCCCCGGGCTTTCCGCCCGGCAGTGTGTTTCTGGCGGTGGTTGATCCCGGCGTCGGCACGCCGCGCGATGCCGTGGTTGTGCTGGCCGGCGGCCGCTGGTTTGTCGGGCCGGACAACGGGCTGCTGTCGGTCATCGCCGCGCGCCATCCCGACACGCAGCGGTGGCGCATTACCTGGCAGCCTCACGGTCTGTCGGCGACTTTTCACGGGCGCGACCTGTTTGCGCTGATCGCGGCCGACATTGCGCGCGGCGAATTTCCAACCGACAAGCTGAGCCCGCTCGACAAGCTATGCGTCGAATTCGAAGCCGGCGACCTGGCGCGGGTGATCTATATCGACCATTACGGCAACGCCTGGACCGGTGTGCGCGGGGTGCCGCAAAACGCGCGCGTGAGCGCCGCGGGCAAGCTTTTCAAGCACAGCGAGAGCTTCGGCTTTGTCGGCAAGGGCGAGGGCTTCTGGTTCAATAACAGCGTCGGCTTGCTGGAGCTTGCGGTCAACCGGGGCAGTGCCGCAGCAGATTTTGGCTTGAAGGTGGGGGATCCGGTCCAGGTGCAGCGGCTCAACTGAGCGGCTACGCCAGCCCGAGCAGCAGCGCGCGGTAGTCGTTGACGTTGGTGCGGGTGGGACCGCTGACGACCAGATCGCCGAGCGCGGCAAAAAATCCGTGGCTGTCATGTGCGGCCAGAAATTCGGCCGCGTCGAGACCGCGTTGACGCGCGCGAAGCAGCGTGTCCGGACCGATCAAGGCGCCCGCGTTGTCCTCGCTGCCGTCGATGCCGTCGGTGTCGCAGGCGGTCGCCCATGCCGGCGTGTCTTTCAATTCAAGCGCCAGGGCCAGCAGGAACTCGGTGTTGCGGCCGCCACGGCCATGCTGAGGGCGCAGGGTGACGGTGGTCTCACCACCCGAAATCAATGCGAGGGGACGCGACTTCACGGCGCGCGCCAGCGCGGCGTGCTGTCTGGCCACCGCCTGTGCATCGCCGCTGACGCGGTCCGACAACAGCATGGCGGGAATGCCGTGCTGTTCGAAATAGGCGCATGCGGCCTGGAGGCTGGCCCGGGCGCTGGCAATGACGCGGTTTTCCGTATTGGCGAAACAGGGGTCGCCGGGCCTGGTCGTTTCGGCCGCCGGGGCGGACTGCTCCAACTGGCGGCGCACGCCGGCGGGCAGCGCGATGCCGAAGCGCTGCAGCCGTTCGAGCGCATCGGCGCAGGTGGTGGGGTCGGGCGCGCAGGGGCCCGACGCGATATGGGTCGGGTCGTCGCCGACGACGTCGGAGATGATGAGCGCCAGGACGCGCGCGCCATTTGCCGCCTGTGCCAGGCGTCCGCCCGACAGGCGGGTGAGGTGCTTGCGCACGGTGTTGATGTCGTGGATGGTCGCGCCGGCGTTGAGTAGCGCCTTGGTCACCTGACGCAGTTCCTTGAGCGTTACCCCTTCGACCGGCGCGGCGAGCAGGCTGGAACCGCCGCCCGAAATCAGTGCCAGCAGCAGATCGTCCGGTCCCAATTGGCTTGCCAACGCCAGCATGCGCAAGGCGGCTTCCTCGCCGCGTCCGTCGGGAAGCGGGTGGCTGGCCTCGACGACTTCGATGCGGCGTGTCGGCAGGCCGTGCCGGTAGCGGGTGACGACCAGTCCGGACAGGGGCGCATCGGCCGGCCAGTGGGCTTCCACCGCGGCGGCCATGCTGGCGGCGGCCTTGCCACCGCCGACCACCAGGGTACGGC
>JBAQND010000179.1:0-27182 GCA_049303455.1 Thiobacillus sp. | reverse complement strand
GACGACCGAAAAACCTGCCACTGCTGACCGCGCCGCGAGATGTCACCCGCGAATTTATTCGGGCTCAACGGCTTAACCGAGTGCCATGAGGGTCTGACGCCATTTCTCCTTGACATTCAATTAATCGTGTCTGACCCCATTTGACTCAATCCGGTTCCCATTGTGATTCGAGGTGCGCAGTGACCATGTGAGCGCATCGACAATCGACGGCAGGTGAAGGAACGCAGTGCCTGAAAGCTGAGGAACACGCTTGCCTGGCATCGGCACTCAATCAGCCCCTCAGCCCCCAAATCAGGCATCGGTTGCCGCAATGGCACTGATGAAACGGGCAATCAAAAGCATGGCCTTGGGGTCAAGGCTCAACCGGGGCGGTTTCCAAAAAGATAATTTCTGTGAGGCTCGATCACCCTCAGGACCGGGCTCGTCCAACAAACGGTTCAGATCGTGGCTGCGCACGATCTAACC
Organism: Thiobacillus sp.; assembly: GCA_049303455.1. Taxonomy (GTDB): domain Bacteria; phylum Pseudomonadota; class Gammaproteobacteria; order Burkholderiales; family Thiobacillaceae; genus Thiobacillus. The sequence continues at coordinate 26,717 of JBAQND010000179.1, read as the reverse complement.
TTATTCGTTAGGCCATGTGCGGCGCGCCTATTCGCCTGCATGAGCGGTAAGGAACAAGGACTTTTCAAGTGAAGCGAAAAAGTCCTGGTACTGCTTCGGGTCTTCAATCGGAGTTATGTTGAATTGCGCATTTGCTCGAACCAACATGCGGTCGGTGCCTTTAGCTCTGACCGACACAGTGATTTTAATTTGATGCCCATCGAGTTTTGTTCCGCTAATACTTCCAAGCATCAAGTCTGCTCGGTCTATTACAAAACCAAGGTCTTGAAGAGTGGAAATGGTTGCTCTCAAAACTTTTTCCTTATCTGATGTTTCAAAAGTGCGCGACTGATAACTACGCTTTTGAAGTTGGGTTTCATCGCCAGAGTCAAGCACTCGTTGATTTGTAGTAGCACAACCGCCTAGCAGCGAAAGGCATACCAGAACTACAGGGAGATGGGTTTTCATATTTTATGCGCCTCAAGAAATACAGATTTTGAAACCCGCTCATAGAAATCTTGATAAAGCTCGGTTTCGCGGAGAGTTTGAGCGATTACTGAATTGTCGGTTCGCCGCACGAGGCGTTGAAACGTGACACGGACAAAATGACTATCGGCCATTGCCTTGCCATTGCTATCGTTAACAGGACGGACAACGAGTGCCACACGAATTGTCTGGTCTTTGCTGATAGCCATTGCGCCGCCACCGAGTAGAGCCACGATAATTGCTGCTGCAACTTCTCCTCCTTGTGTAGCGTCTCGCTGTTTGCTTGCAGTTAAAACCCCAAGCTTTGTTTCAGAGTTTTCAAGGTTAAATCCGAGATCTTGGAGTACGTTCGCACTGGCAGTTATTAAATCTGCCTCTTTGATTCCGTCGTATCGTCGGGTTTCTAGTTGACGCTGTTGCAATAGCTCTGGCGTGACAACGAATGTGTTTGGAGGTACGGTCACGCAGCCAGAGAGAATTAGCGCACCGAACAGTATGGGTAGTTTTTTCATTTGTTAGAACCTTGACGTGTGATAGGCAAAGTCACGAACTTTCCCGTCCTTGTCAAACTTGATAATGACAGTAAGAGTGCGCTGACTTGTAGAAGATGCTCCCGCCGAAGAACCTCCGCCGCCGCCAATGCCGCCCGCAGCACCAGACCCAAAGCCAAGGATGAGTGTGTTTATGCCGCCACTGCTGGAGGAATATGCACGATCAGTTGCGATTTTGTCGTATATCCAAACCTCCCGGCGTTCTTCGTCAGTAGACACGATGTTGGGTGAACCAAGAGCCTGAGCAACATCGGCACCACTCATACCCACACGTATTTCCTTTTGCACCTTGCCGACAGTCATCCGATCCGTGGAATTATCTTGGACATCGGCCTTGTGGAAGGCCGCAGTCTGACATCCAGCAAGCAGAGAAGCAGCCAGAAATCCAAGGGCAATTCGACTTCTTGGTTTTGTGATCATGTTCATATCCCCTTTCGTAAAGTAAAAAAGCTGAAGCAAATGCAATCGACCATTCAGAGCGGGTGGCATAACGTGCAGCTTGAGGGGTTGGCCGAAAGCGGGCGAAGCCCGCTTTTGGACAGTCCCGCTCGAAGCGTTTGTTATGCCTTAATAGCCCAATGGACTGAGACATCATTTCAATATGCGACCTGCCAAATGGCCCAAAGCCCGCCCAGCGGCTTGTGCTTTCTTAGATGGTTGATAAGCAGGTTCTTCCGCCAACGCGGCTTGCTCAGGCAGATTCTCACGCAAGAATTTCTTTGCCATAGGTGACTCGACTGGAATAAGCGTGGTCTGGCCACAACTAGGACATGCTTCATGCCGAGAAGACAGACGCCAAATTGAATAGATTAAGCCTGGTATGAGAAAACACAGCCACAAAACAAGCTCAATACCAATGCTGCCTTTTGTGACCGTAGTTGGTTCTCCTACGTACCCACAAGATGTGCAGACTAATTTAGACATGGCGTGTTCCTCGGTGCGGTCTTGGATTGGGCATAACTGTTAATTAGCCGACAACTGTCGGCATATGGGATTTATTGGACATGTCTGGTAATCATTTATCATTCGTTAACTCTATGATTTAAATAGTCACGATGTCCAATAACACACCCACTATGTCTGATAAGCCACTGACATCCAAAACAGAGACGCCTCCCCCGAAGCTGCTGGATCAGTTGCGGGAACGTATCCGCCTGAAGCATTACAGCATTCGCACTGAGCAGAGCTATGTGCAGTGGGTGAAACGATACATCATCTTTCACGGCAAGCGCCACCCGGCGGAAATGGGCAAGGCCGAACTGGAGTCACTGCTGTCCGGTTAAATGAAGGGTCGAATCTCTGAAAGCCATGACTGATGCGGATTTCCAATCGACGAAGGGTGGTGTCGATTTGAACAACGATTGCCAATCACGGAGGCAGCTATACAGCAGCACAGCGACTACTATCGCAACAATCCATGGCATGCTCCCCTCCCATCGGATACGAATAATCAATGCTGTGTGTTGCCTGCCGCAGCGGACAACGGCTTTCCACCCCGTTTGAGCCTGCAATAAGACATTGCGGCAACAGAAGTGGAAACTGTAGCGCCTGCTGTTCCTTATGTACGTTTATGTACCAAGCCAGCGCCAGTAGCACCGGGCAATGTGGCGCGCCTGTCTGCCCGGAGCACATTGAGATCGAGCATACCCCCAGGCCGTTGCTGTGCAATTTCTGGGATGTTGACGAACCAGATCAAAAAGTTCTCTTGCAGTCTGAACAATCGGAACACAGCCTACAGCTTGCCTGTAAGGCCGTTAATGGCTGGGCAGCCAAGGCCGACTGTCTCCTTCCGCCTTGCAATCCGGTCGTTCGGGTCTGAATCATCCATGACTGTTTCGGGTTGACAGCCCTCATTCGTATCAACCCCAAACAAAAACGCCCGCATGAAGCGGGCGTTTTGCATTGCGGCAGGATGACTGCTTATTGGGCAGCCGGTGCTGCAGCCTTGACCTTGCGGGCGGGCAGCTTTTCCTTGATGCGGGCGGACTTGCCGGAGCGCTCGCGCAGGTAGTACAGCTTGGCGCGGCGGACGTCGCCGCGGCGTTTGACTTCGACGCTGGCGACCAGCGGCGAGTGGGTCTGGAAGGTGCGCTCGACGCCTTCGCCGGCCGAAATCTTGCGCACGGTGAAAGCGGAGTTGAGGCCGCGATTGCGCTTGGCGATGACGACGCCTTCGTAGGCCTGCAGACGCTCGCGGGTGCCTTCCTTCACTTTCACCTGAACGACGATGGTGTCGCCGGGGGCGAAGTCGGGGAGGGTTTTGCCCAGGCGGGCGATTTCTTCCTGTTCGAGTTGCTCAATAATGTTCATGATGTTTCCTTGCATCTGGCGGGAGAGGTGCGCTACCGGGTCTGTTTGGACTGCCGGGCGGACGTCACGCCGTTTCACATTGGCCCGGGATTACCGGGCCGCTTTTTTCTGCGGCGCACCGGGTGGGTGCGCCGCGAGAAGTTCCTGTTCCTGCTTCGACAAGCCGCGTTTCGCCAGCAGGTCGGGGCGCTGGGCCGCCGTGATCGTCAGGCTCTGCTGCAATCGCCACTGGGCGATCGCAGCGTGGTTGCCGCTTTTCAACACCTCCGGCACCGCCATCCCCTGCCAGACTTCGGGCCGGGTGTAGTGCGGGCAGTCGAGCAAGCCGTTGGCGAAGGAGTCTTCCAGCGCCGAATCAGCGTCGTTCAACGCGCCCGGCAGCAGCCGGATGATCGCATCCATCAGGGCCAGCGCGGGGAGTTCGCCGCCCGACAGCACGAAGTCGCCAAGGGAGAGTTCTTCGTCCACGCGGCGCTGCAACAAGCGCTCGTCGATCCCTTCATAGCGCCCGCACAGCAACACCAGTGCGCGATTTTGGTTCAGCGCGGCTTCCTTCAGTTCCATCACCCGCTGGTGCGTCAGCGGGCGCCCGCGGGGGGAAAAGTGCACCACCCACGGTGTCAAATTCTCGCTGGCCAGCGCCTGCTGCACGGCGTTCAGCGCGCGGTCCAGCGGTTCGGCCTGCATCAGCATGCCGGGGCCGCCGCCATAGGGGCGGTCGTCCACCGTGCGGTGCGGGTCGTCGGTGAAGTCGCGCGGATTCCACGACTTGAACCGGTACAGCCCGCGATCCAGCGCCCGCCGGGTGATGCCGTAATCCAGCACGGCATCGAACATTTCGGGGAAGAGGGTGATGGCATCGAAGCGCACGCCTGCTTCCTTAGTAATCTTCGCCCCAGTCCACCTCGATCTGGCCGCCTGCCACGTCGACCTTGCCGACGAAGGCAGCGACGAACGGAATCAGGTGGTCGCGCTTGCCCTTGATCACCAGCACGTCATGCGCGCCGGTTTCCAAAAGACTGTCCACCAGTCCGAGTTCGACGCCTTCGCGGTTGACGACCTTCAGGCCGATCAAGTCCGACCAGTAAAACTCGTTCTCCTGCGGCGGCGGCAAGTCGCTGCGCGCCACCGAGATTTCCTGACCACGCAGGGCGAACGCCGCGTCGCGGTCGTCGATGCCGACCAGCTTGGCGACCAGGGTGTTGCTGTGGTCCTGGACGGCCTCGACGGTGTATTGCGCTTGCTGCTCGCCGCGGCCGACGCGCCAGGATTCAAAATCCATCAGCGTGCCCGGGTCGTCACTGAAGGTCTGCACCTTGACCCAGCCCTTGATGCCGAACGGGGCGGCGATGCGCCCCATTACGACCCAATCACTATCCTGGCTCAAGTGTGTTGACCCGGCTGGCCTGTTGAAATCAGGCGGCAGCGGGCTTGCTCTGTTTAACCAGGCGGGCGACGGTGTCGGACAGCTGCGCGCCGTTGCCGGTCCAGAAGCTGATGCGTTCCTGATCCAGGCGCAGCGCTTCAGAACCTGCAGCGGCGACCGGATTGTAGAAGCCGACGCGCTCGATGAAGCGGCCGTCACGACGGCAGCGCGAATCGGCCACCACCACGTTGTAGAAGGGACGGTTTTTAGCGCCGCCGCGCGAAAGACGAATAACGACCATGATTTGACCCACCGGGTAAACGGAGAAAACCGGGAATTATACCCAAAATCTCCCGACTTGCCAGTGGGCAGGCATTACCGCATTCCGGGCAGCATGCCTTTCATGCCGCGCATCATTTTGGAGAGGCCGCCTTTGCCCATCATTTTCATCATCTTCTGCGCCTGCTCGAACTGCTTCAGCAGTTTGTTGACTTCCTGCACCTGCACCCCGGCGCCGGCGGCGATGCGGCGTTTGCGGCTGGCCTTGATGATGTCGGGCTTGCGGCGTTCCTGCGGGGTCATGCTGTTGATGATGCCTTCCAGCCGGTTGACGGACTTGTCGTCGACGCCGGCAGGCGGCGCCATTTGGCCGGCGCCGGGGAGCTTGTCCATCAGCGCCGACAGCCCGCCCATTTTGCGCATCTGCTGGATCTGCGACTTGAAGTCCTCGAGGTCGAAGTCCTTGCCCTTCTTGACCTTGTCGGCGAGTTTCCTGGCCTCGGCCATGTCGACCGATCCTTGCGCCTGCTCGATCAGCGAGAGCACGTCGCCCATGCCGAGGATGCGCTGCGCCATGCGCTCGGGGTGGAAGGCTTCCAGCCCGGTGGGCTTTTCGCCGACGCCGATGAACTTGAGCGGCTTGCCGGTGATGTGGCGCACCGACAGCGCCGCGCCGCCACGCGAATCGCCGTCGAGCTTGGTCAGCACGATGCCGGTGAGCGGCAGCGCCTCATTGAAGGCGCGGGCGACGTTGATCGCGTCCTGGCCCTGCATGGCATCGACCACGAACAGGGTTTCGACCGGATTGACCGTCGCGTGCAGCGCGCGGATCTCATTCATCATCGCCTCGTCGATCGCCAGGCGGCCGGCGGTGTCGACGATCAGCACGTCATAGAACTGGCGGCGCGCGTGATCCTGTGCGGCCTGTGCGATTTTCAGCGGGTCGCGTTCGTCGCCCGCCTCGAAAAAGCTGACGTCGAGCTGGGTGGCGAGCTGTCGCAACTGGTCGATGGCGGCGGGCCGGTAGACGTCGACTGAGGCGAGCAGGACTTTCTTCTTGCGGTTCTTCAGCAGCAGCGCGAGCTTGCCGCTGGTGGTGGTTTTGCCTGAACCCTGCAGGCCGGCCATCAGGATCACCGCGGGCGGGGTGGCGGCGAGATTGAGATCGGCGTTCTCGCCGCCCATCAGACGGGTGAGCTCTTCGTGAACGATGCCGATCAGCGCCTGCCCCGGCGACAGGCTGGTGAGCACTTCCCGTCCCAGTGCGCGGGCCTTGACCGCCTCGATGAAGTCCTTGACCACCGGCAGCGCGACGTCGGCTTCGAGCAGCGCCAGGCGCACCTGGCGCAGCGTGTCCTGCACGTTGGCCTCGGTGATGCGCGCCTGTCCGCGCAGGGATTTGACGACGCCGGCGAGGCGTCCGCTAAGATTATCTAACATGGCTTCCTTGTTGCCGCCGTGGGCGGCATGGATAATGGGGCTCGCTGAATTCAGATTCGCATTTTAACGAATGTCTCCGTTATTGCTGGTTACTTTATGTGTGAGCGCCCTGTATGGCTGGGTGGCCTGGCGCCTGCAGCGCACACCGCCCGCCGCGTCGGTGCGCTGGCTGCTGCCGCTGGCGCTGCTGGCGCACGGCGCGTTGATTTATCAGTCGGTGCTGGGGCAGGGCGACATCCGGCTGGGGTTCGGCAATTCCCTGTCGACGATCCTGTGGCTGACCGCGCTGACCTACTGGCTGTCCAGCCACGGCGCGCCGCTGGCGCGCCTGCAGTCCTGGGTGAGCGGGCTGGCGGCGTTGTCCGTACTGGCCATGGCGTTCATCACCGCCACCCATGTCATTCCCAACTCGCAGGCGCTGGCGCTGCGCGCGCATCTTGTGGTGTCTTTTCTCGCCTATGGCCTGCTGGCGGTCGCGGCGCTGCATGCGGTGCTGATGACCATGCTGGAAAAACAGCTGCATCGCGGCGCCTCGCTGCGAAACGGAGCGCCCCCCCTGCTGACGCTGGAAGCCATGCTGTTCCAGACCATCGGCGTCGGCTTCGTGCTGCTGACCCTGGCGGTGTTCAGCGGGGTGTTCTTTTCGGAAGCGCTATTTGGCACGCCGCTGCAGTTTTCGCACAAGGTCGTGTTCGCCATCCTGTCCTGGCTGGTGTTCGGCGGCCTGCTGATCGGGCGCCATTTCCGCGGCTGGCGCGGGCGCACGGCGCTGGTCTGGACGATCACCGGCTTTACCTTGCTGCTGCTGGCCTATCTGGGGACCCAGTTCGTGCTGGAAGTAGTACTCGGGCGCTAACGTGTCCGCCTGCCGGCATGGTTGAGCCGTCCTTTTCAGGAATCGCCTTTGGAAAACCTCTCTATCAATACCCTGTTCGGCCTGCTTGCGGGCCTGCTGTTTCTGTCGGCCGGCTTTTCCGCATCCGAAACTGCCATGATGGCGATCAACCGCTACCGGCTGCGGCATGCCGCCGAAACAGGCCACCGCGGCGCGATCCTGACCCTGGCGCTGCTGAACAAGACCGACAAGCTGCTGGGCGTGATTCTGCTCGGCAACAATCTGGTCAATATTGCCGCCGCGACGCTGGCGACGGTCATTTCCATTCGCCTGTTCGGGGACTCCGACCTCGCGCTGTCACTGGCGACCCTGCTGCTGACCTTTCTGATTCTGGTGTTCAGCGAGGTCACGCCGAAGGTGCTGGGTTCATCCTACGCCGAGCAGGTCGCCTATCCGGCCGCGTATGTGCTGACGCCGATGCTCAAGCTGGCGTATCCGGTGGTCTGGTTCGTCAACCTGTTCGTGCAGGGCATCCTGCGGCTGCTGCGGATCAAGCCGCCCGAGCCCGGGCACGGCAGCCGCCTCGGGCTGGCGGAGCTGCGCACCATCGTGCTGGAGTCGTCCGGGGTGCTGCCGCGCGAACACCACCGGATTCTGGTGAACCTGCTGGAACTGGAAGACATTACCGTCGACGACGTGATGACGCCGCGCAACCAGATCGAGGCGATCGATATCGAGGATGATCCCGAGCGCCTGCGCCAGCAGATTTCCACCAGCCACCACACCCGGATGGTGGTGCACGCCGGCTCGTCCGACAACCTGCTCGGTGTGCTGCATGTGCGGCGGGTGCTGCACGCGCTGGCCGGCGAGGTACTCGATCCGGAGACGCTGAAGGAAAACCTCGAGGAGCCGTATTTCGTCCCGGCGGGTACGCCCTTGTTCACCCAGTTGCGCAACTTCCAGAGCGGCCGGCGGCGGCTCGCGCTGGTGGTCGACGAATATGGCGAGCTGCAGGGACTGGTCACGCTGGAAGACCTGCTGGAAGAAATGGTCGGCGAATTCACCACCCAGGCCCCGTCGGATACGGGTTATCTGCGGCGTGAGGCGGACGGCAGCTGGCTGGCCGAGGGCTCCGTGCTGCTGCGCCACCTGAACCGCAAGCTCGGCCTGTCATTACCGCTGGACGGGCCGAAAACGCTGAATGGCCTGCTGCTGGAGCAATTCGAGGACATTCCCGAGGCGGGGGTGAGCATCAAGCTGGGTGGCGTTCCGGTGGAAATCGTGCAGACCCAGGATCGGGCGGTGAAGATGGCGCGCATCCGCCTGCCGGCATCGAATGACATCGCGTCCGGAAAACCCTCAATTTAGTCAAAAGATCGCCGTTAAGGCCTGTGAATCCCCTACTGCCGTCTGCCGGCGGCGGGCAACGATCGACTTGACGCGGGACTTGTCTGGAACGAGCTATGGCTGCTGTGACAAACACCAACAATTTAACCGGGCTGGCGCGTGCCATGGTCAACCATGGCTGGCTGTCCGAGGACGACGCCGAGGGCGTGTGGAAACGCGCCAGCCAGTCGGGCGAGTCTTTCGTGACCGAACTCATCAAGGGAAAGCGCTTCAAGGCCGACCAGGTCGCCGAATTCGCGGCCATCTCGTTCGGCTTCCCTTTCCTTGACTTGAATGCGATGGATGTCGAGAGCCTGCCGAAGGACGTGCTCGATCCGAAACTGGTGCAGAAACGACGCGTGATTGCCCTGTATCAGCGGGGCAACAAGCTGTATGTGGCGACCTCCGATCCGACCCATCTGCAGGCGATGGACGAGGTGAAGTTCCAGACCGGGCAGGCGGTGGAGCCGGTGGTGGTCGAAGACGACAAGCTCGGCAAGCTGATCCAGAAAGCGGGCGAGGCCGATGACAACACGATGACCGTGTTGAATGCCGAAGACCTCAACCTGGATTTCGCCGACGAGGAAAGCGCCGCCGCCGCGCAGCAGGACACCGGCGGCATCGAAATCGACGATGCGCCGGTGGTGCGCTACCTGCAGAAAATCATGCTCGACGCCATCAATCTCGGCGCGTCCGACATCCACTTCGAACCTTACGAGAAATATTACCGCATCCGTTATCGGCGTGACGGCATCCTGGCCGAAGTGGCGCAGCCGCCGATGGCGATCAAGGACAAGGTCGCCTCGCGCATCAAGGTGCTGTCGCGGCTGGACATCTCTGAGAAGCGCGTGCCGCAGGATGGCCGCATGAAGATGGTGCTGTCGAAAAACCGCGCCATCGATTTCCGGGTCAGCACGCTGCCTACGCTGTATGGCGAAAAGATCGTCATGCGGATTCTCGACCCTGCCAGCGCGCAGCTGGGGATCGAGGCGCTGGGCTACGAGCCGTGGCAGAAGGAACTGCTGCTGAACGCGGTGCAGCGTCCCTACGGCATGGTGCTGGTGACCGGGCCGACCGGTTCCGGCAAGACCGTTTCGCTCTACACCTGTCTCAACATCCTCAACAAGCCCGATGTCAACATCTCGACCGCGGAAGACCCGGCGGAAATCCAGCTGCCCGGCATCAACCAGGTCAACGTCAACGACAAGGCCGGGCTGACTTTTTCGGCGGCGCTGAAATCCTTCCTGCGACAGGATCCCGACGTCATCATGGTCGGCGAGATCCGCGACCTGGAAACCGCCGATATCGCCATCAAGGCCGCGCAAACCGGCCACATGGTGATGTCCACCCTGCACACCAACGATGCCCCCGGCACGCTGACGCGTCTGCTGAACATGGGGGTGGCGCCGTTCAACGTCGCCTCCTCGGTGATCCTGATTACCGCGCAGCGGCTGGCGCGCCGCCTGTGTTCGTGCAAGAAGCCCACCGATATTCCGCAGGAAGCCCTGTTGGCGGCCGGATTCACCGAGGACCAGCTGGACGGCAGCTGGCAGCCTTACAAACCGGTGGGCTGCGACATCTGCGGCGGCACCGGCTACAAGGGTCGGGTCGGCATCTATCAGGTGATGCCGATTACCGACGCCATGACCCGCATCATCATCAAGGGCGGCAATGAATCCGACATTGGCGACCAGGCGCGGCGCGAAGGCGTGCGCGACCTGCGCCAGGCGGGATTGTTGAAAGTGCAAGCCGGTCTCACCTCGCTGGAAGAGGTCGAGGCCGTTACCAACCTTTAAGGAATTTCCTCTATGGCTACAGCAGCAAAGGCAGTCAAGGACGCCACCTTCCATTGGGAAGGCATGGACAAGCGCGGCAAGAAGGTCAAGGGCCAGATGCAGGCCGGCGGCGAGGCCGTGGTCAATTCCAAGCTGCGCAGGCAGGGCGTCAGCGTCACCAAGGTCAAGAAACAGAGCACGCTGTTTTCAAGCGGAAAGCGCATCACCGACAAGGATGTCACCCTGTTTACCCGCCAGCTGGCGACCATGATGAAAGCCGGCGTGCCCTTGCTGCAGTCGTTCGAAATCGTGGCGCGCGGGCACTCCAATCCGTCGATGCAGCGCCTGCTGCTGGAAATCAAGGCGGATATCGAAAAGGGCAGCAGCCTCACCCAGGCGTTTGGCCGCCACCCGCTGTATTTCGACGCGCTGTTCTGCAACCTGGTGGGCGCAGGCGAATCGGCCGGTATTCTGGATGGCGTGCTCGAACGGCTGGCGATCTACAAGGAAAAAATTCTCGGCATCAAGAGCAAGATCAAGTCGGCGCTGTTCTATCCGGTTTCCATCATCGTGGTGGCGTTTGTCATTACCGCTGTCATCATGATTTTCGTGATTCCGGCGTTCAAGGACCTGTTCAGCAGCTTCGGTGCGGACCTGCCGGGGCCGACGCTGGTGGTGATGGCCATCTCGGACTTCTTTGTCAAATGGTGGTGGGCGATATTCGGCGTCGTCGGTGGCGGCATCTATGCCTTGCTGCAGGCCTGGAAACGGTCGCGCAAGGTGCAGATGTTCATGGACCGGGTCATGCTCAAGCTGCCGATTTTCGGTGCGGTGATCGAGAAAGCCACCATCGCGCGCTGGACGCGCACCCTGTCCACCATGTTCGCCGCCGGGGTGCCGCTGGTCGAAGCGCTGGAGTCGGTGGGCGGGGCGTCGGGCAACCAGGTGTTCGTCGAGGCCACGCAGAAGATTCGCGGTGAAGTCTCGACCGGCACGGCGCTGACGGCAGCGATGCAGAACTCCGGACGGTTTCCCAACATGGTGCTGCAGATGACCGCCATTGGCGAGGAATCCGGCGCGCTCGACTCCATGCTCGGCAAGGTGGCCGACTTTTACGAGGCCGAGGTGGATGACGCCGTGGCGGCCCTGTCCAGCCTGATGGAACCGATCATCATGGTGGTGCTGGGCGTACTCATCGGCGGCATGGTCATCGCCATGTACCTGCCGATCTTCAAGATGGGCTCGGTCGTCTAATGGAACTGCTGCACACCGAACCAGCCCTGTTCACCGGGCTGGTTTTTTTATTCAGCCTGCTGGTCGGCAGTTTTCTCAACGTCGTCATCCATCGTCTGCCAAAGATGATGGAGGCGGACTGGCATGCGCAGTGCGCCGAGCTGCGCGGCGAAACGCCTGCAGAATCGCCACCTTACAACCTCGCCGTGCCGCGTTCGGCCTGTCCCCAGTGTGGGCACCGGATCACCGCGCTGGAAAACATCCCACTACTGTCGTGGCTGTGGCTGCGCGGACGTTGCTCCGCATGCAGCGCGCCGATCGGCGCGCGCTATCCCCTGGTCGAATTGCTCACCGCGCTGCTGTCGGCGGCGGCCGCCTGGAAGTGGGGTGTCAGCGTGCAAACGCTGGGCGCGCTGCTGCTGGTGTGGACCCTGGTCGCGTTGGCGTTCATCGACCTCGACACCACCTTGCTGCCCGACAGCCTCACCCTGCCGCTGTTGTGGCTGGGTCTGCTGTTCAACCTGGGCGGCCATTTCGCCAGCCTGCCGGATGCGGTCATCGGCGCCATCGCCGGCTACGGGGTGCTGTGGTCGGTGTACTGGCTGTTTAAGCTCGTCACCGGCAAAGACGGCATGGGCTACGGCGACTTCAAGCTGCTGGCGGCCATTGGCGCCTGGCTTGGCTGGCAGATGCTGCCCGTCACCCTGCTGCTGTCGTCGGTGGTCGGCGCGGCGATCGGCATCGCGATGATCGTGCTGGTGAGACACGACCGCCGTGTGCCGATTCCCTTCGGTCCCTACCTGGCCGGTGGCGGGCTGGTGGCGCTGTTCTTTGGCGCCGACCTGACGCAAGCCTATCTCGCACAATTCTGATGTTCACGGTCGGCCTCACCGGCGGCATCGGATCGGGCAAGTCGACCGTCGCCGACTGCTTCGCCGCGCTGGGCGTGCCAGTGATCGATACCGACGTCATCGCACGCGAGTTGACCGCGCCCGGCGGCGCGGCGCTGGAGGCGGTCCGCGCGGTGTTTGGCGAAACGGTGATGCAGACAGACGGCACCCTGGACCGCGCTGTGCTGCGCCGCCGCGTATTTGCCGACAGCGCCGCGCGGCACCAGCTCGAAGCCATCCTGCATCCGCGTATCCGGCAGGGGGTGGCGCAGAAGCTGGCTACACTGACTGCGCCCTATGCGCTGATCGTGATTCCCCTGCTGGTTGAAGCCGGCGGCTACCGGGACGTGCTGAACCGCGTGCTGGTGGTCGACTGCCCGGAAGCGGTGCAAATCGCGCGGGTGATGGCGCGCAGCGGACTCGCGCGTGGCGAAATAAAAGCCATTCTCGCGGCGCAGGCCGGGCGTGCCGAACGCCTGGCGGTGGCGGACGATATCATCGTCAATACCGCAAGCCTAGAGGCGTTGCGGGCCGAAGTGGCCGCGCTGCACCAGCGTTATCTGGCCCTGGCCGCGGCGGCGCCGCCTTGATTTTCCGCATGAATCGGCGACAATCGATGCATTCAAACCAACGCGTCGCGGCGTGATCCACTACGAATATCCCCTGAGCGAACGCATCCGCACCTTGCTGCGGCTGGAGAGTCTGTTCGAACGCTTCGATGCCTATGCCGCATCGCCCGATCCGCACGCGCATCATGCGGCCTTGCTGAGCTTGTTCGAAATGGCTGAAGTGGCGGCGCGCGCCGACCTGAAATCCGACCTGTTGCAGGAGCTGGACCGGCAAAAAGCCGTATTGATGGCGCTGCGCGGCAATCCGCATGTACAGGGGGCGACGCTGGAAAAAGTGCTGGCGGCGATCGAGTCGGCGCACCAGGGCATTTATCAGCAGCCCGGCAAGGTCGGCCAGCATCTGCGCGAAGATGACTGGCTGATGGCCATCAAGCAGCGCGCGGCCATCCCGGGCGGGATGTGCGAGTTCGATCTGCCATCCTACCATTACTGGCAGCACCAACCGGCCGAACAGCGCATGCAGCAACTGCAGGGTTGGCTGGCGCCATTTTTGTCCATCCGTGCCGCGGTCGACATCGTGCTGGGATTGCTGCGCGACAGTGGCCAGCCCGAAGTGCAGCATGTGGACAATGGCCACTATCAGCGCATGCTCGAATCGCGCAATCCTCAGCTGATCCGCGTCACGCTGGGCGACAATCTGCCGTGCGTGCCGGAGATATCCGCCAACAAGTACATGCTCAATATCCGCTTCGTGCCGGCGGGATCCGGGCAGCTGCGCGCCTCCACCGCTCACCCGATCGACTTTGAACTGACCTTCTGCACCCTGTGAAGCCCGCCACCAAACTACCTGTTGTCAGTTGCCCGATATGCGGTGCGGCCGTGAAATGGACAGCGGAGAATCGCTGGAAGCCGTTTTGCAGCGAGCGCTGCAAGATGATCGACCTGGGCCAGTGGGCCACCGAGAAGTATCGGGTGCCGGTGGAGCCCAAGCTGGATGACGGCGAAGCGCCCGACGAAGACGAGCGTCCGCAGTAGTTACCGCTTGTAAGTCTTGACACCGGATTCGGTGCCCAGCAGCAGCACATCCGCCCCGCGCCGCGCGAACAGGCCGTTGGTGACCACGCCGACGATGTGATTGATCGCCGTCTCCAGCGACACCGGGTCGACAATCGACAAGCCGTAGACGTCGAGGATGAGATTGCCGTTGTCGGTGGTGAAGCCTTCCCGCAATCGGGGCTGCCCGCCCAGTTTCACCAGTTCGCGCGCGACGTGGGAACGCGCCATCGGGATCACCTCGACCGGCAGCGGGAATGTTCCCAGCACGTCGACCAGCTTGCTTTCGTCGGCGATGCAGATGAACTGCTTGCTGCACGCGGCCACGATTTTTTCCCGCGTCAGTGCGCCGCCGCCGCCCTTGATCATGGCGAAGTGTTCGGTGATTTCGTCGGCGCCGTCGACGTAGATCTCGAGCTCGCCGACGCTGTTGAGATCCAGCACCTGGATGCCATGGCTTCTCAGGCGGGCGGCGGTCGCTTCCGAACTCGCCACCGCGCCATCGATGCGGCCTTTGACCTCGGCCAGCGCGTCGATGAAATAGTTGGCGGTCGAGCCGGTGCCGACTCCGACAATGCCGTCGCGCGCGTAATCCACCGCGGCACGCGCCACGGCTTGCTTCATTTCATCTTGAGTCATGATGTTTTTGTCGATTTCGATGCAGCCCGCTAAGATAGCGGCATCGCCCCCTTTTTACAAACCTCGCACCCGCCGCCGCCATGAGCCCACCTGACGATTACCTCGAACGCATCCTCACCTCACGCGTCTACGACGTGGCGGTGGAGACCCCGCTCGACGAGGCCCACAATCTATCGCGCCGTCTCAACAACCGGATTCTGCTCAAGCGCGAAGATCTGCAGCCGGTGTTTTCGTTCAAGTGCCGTGGCGCCTACAATAAAATGGCGAAGCTGACGCAGGCACAGCTGGCGCGCGGCGTGGTGGCGGCGTCGGCCGGCAACCACGCGCAGGGGGTGGCGCTGGCGGCGCAAAAGCTCGGCGTGACGGCCATCATCGTGATGCCGGCCACCACGCCCAAGATCAAGGTCGATGCGGTGGCCGCGCGCGGCGCGCAGGTGATCCTGCACGGCGACAATTACGACGAGGCCTGCGCCCACGCGACCACGCTCGCCAAGGAAGCGAAGGCGGCCTTCGTCCATCCCTACGACGATCCCGACGTCATCGCCGGCCAGGGCACGGTGGCGATGGAGTTGTTGCGCCAGCATCCCGGCCCGATCCATTCGGTCTACATCCCGGTCGGCGGCGGCGGGCTGATTGCTGGCATGGCGGCCTACATCAAGCGACTGCGTCCGGAAATCAAAATCGTCGGCGTCGAGCCCGAGGATGCGGACGCCATGGCGCGCTCGCTGTGCAAGGGCAAGCGCATCACGCTGCCGCGCGTGGGCATATTTGCCGACGGCGTGGCGGTCAAAACGGTCGGCAAGGAAACCTTCCGGCTGGCGCAGCTGTATGTCGACGAAATCATCCGCGTCAACAATGACGCGATTTGCGCGGCGATCAAGGACGTGTTTGAGGACACCCGTTCGATCCTGGAACCGGCCGGCGCGCTGTCGATCGCCGGGATGAAGGCCGCGATCGCGGGCGACAAACTGAAGGGCAAGACGCTGGTCGCGGTGGCCTCCGGCGCCAATATGAACTTCGACCGCCTGCGTCACATCGCCGAGCGCGCCGAGCTGGGCGAGAAGCGGGAAGCCGTGCTGGCGGTGACCATTCCCGAAACGCCGGGCAGCTTCAAGACCTTCTGCGGTTTACTGGGGGCGCGGAATATCACCGAATTCAACTACCGCTATTCGGATCCCAAGGTGGCGCGCGTGTTTGTCGGCCTGTCGGTGCCGGGCGAGGGCGAGGGCGCCCGCGTGGTCGAGTTGTTGAAGCGTCACGGGCTGGAAGCGCTCGACCTCACCGACAACGAGATGGCCAAACTGCACATTCGCCATCTGGTCGGCGGGCGTGCACCGGAGGCGGTCAACGAGGTGCTGTACCGCTTCGAATTCCCCGAGCGTCCCGGCGCCCTGATGCAGTTCCTGGAAAGCATGAGCCACGGCTGGAACATCAGTCTGTTCCACTACCGCAACCACGGTGCGGACTATGGCCGCATCCTGGTCGGTATTCAGGTGCCGGAAAAAGAAAAGCCCAGCTTCCAGACCTTCCTGGACGGGCTGGGCTACCGGTATTGGGACGAATCCCGCAATCCGGCCTACAAGCTGTTCCTCGCCTGATATTTACTTCTTCATGCCGCAGCTGTTGATGCCGAGCAGGCTGTAGACGGGGCAGAACTTGAACAGCCCGGTGGCGAGCGGTAGCACACCGATCCAGGCCCATACCGGACCATTGAAAAAAGCCACCCAGGCGATGAAAGCGATGCCTGCAAGGATGCGGATGGCGCGGTCAATCGTGCCGACGTTGGCGGTCATGGTGGGTCCCTCGAATCGTGGAAGAAGGATTCCACTATAGTGCATACACGGTGCTCGTATAGTGCATACACGGTGCTCGATGTGAGGAAATGAACTTGGCTGAGGCCGGGTGAATTTCGCCCGGGCGACACGCCGTAGCCGCATGTTACCCTCGTATCATGTTTCGAATAATCGGTTTTTTCCTGTTGGCGATGTTGTCGGTGACGCCCGTGTGGGCGGCCCCGGGCGACGCCGCCATTCTTCAGGCGCAGCAGGCATTTGCCGCGCGCAAGCTGGCCGATCTGGAACGTGCTGCGCGCAATGTTCCGGACGAGCATGTGCTGTCACCCTATGTCGAATACTGGCGTCTGGCGTTGACGAGCGACGCCGGGGATGCCCGGGTTGCCGATTTCCTGGCGCGCTATCCCGGCAGCCGGATGGCCGAAGCCCTGCGCGCCGACTGGCTGAAATCGCTCGGTATACGTGAAGCCTGGCCCGCCTATCTGGCGGAGTACCCGCGTCTGGCCAGTCCCGATGCGGCCCATCAGTGTTATGCCTATCGCGCGGAATGGGCACGGGGTGACCGCAGCCGTCAGCGCGAGGCGGTGGCAATGTGGTTCACCGGACGCGACATGCCGTCGGTCTGCACCCCCTTATTCGAACAGATGATCGAGGCTGGGTTGATCAGCGAGGAGGACGTTTGGCGGCGCCTCCGGCTGGCACTGGAAGCCGGCAACCTTGGCGTCGCCCGGGCCGTGGCCAATGCGTTGCCCGCCGCGCAGCGCCCCCCCGCCACCCTGCCCGATCAGGCCAGCCGCGACCCGGCGCGTCTGCTCAGCGCGGACAGCCTTGATTCGGGTCAGCGCAGTCACCGCGAAATCGCGCTCTATGCGCTCGACCAGTTGGCCAAACGCGGCACAGCGCAGGCCGAGCAGGCGCTGCACAAGCGCGCGGCGCAGTTCAACCCGGAAGAGCTGGGCACGGCCTGGGCGCGCCTCGCCACCTGGGCGGCGCGCCGCCATGAGGCCGTTGCCTTGCCCTGGTTTCAGCGGGCGGGGGTGGCGCTGACCAACGATTTCCAGCGCGAATGGTGGGTGCGCGCCGCACTGCGTGCAGGCGACTGGCAGACCGTGCAGCGGGTGATCGAGAGCATGAGCGACACGGCCCGTGAGCAGCCGGCCTGGCGCTACTGGCGCGCGCGCGCCTTGCAGGCCAACGGCCAGCGTGCAGCGTCGAATCCGCTGTTTCTCGCGCTGGCGCGCGAGCATCATTACTACGGCCAACTCGCGCAGGAAGAGCTCGGTGCGGTGGTGCAGGCGCCTGTTATCAACATCAAGACAGGCGGCAGCGACGTCGCGGCGATTGCACGCCAGCCCGGGATTGCGCGCGCGCAGGCCTTGTATGAACTCGGCTTGCGCGGCGACGCCAACCAGGAGTGGAACTGGACGATCCGCGCGTTTTCAGATGCCCAGTTGCTGGCGGCCGCGGAGCTGGCGCGTCGCATGGAATGGTACGACCGCGCCATCAACACCGCTGAGCGCACCCGCGAACTGCACGATTTCGAATTGCGTTTTCTGGCGCCTTACCGCGAACTGGCGAAAAAGGCCGCGCGTGAACACGCGCTCGACGAAGCCTGGATGTTTGGCCTGATGCGGCAGGAAAGCCGCTTCGTCAACGTGGCGCGCTCCGGCGTCGGCGCATCCGGGCTCATGCAGATCATGCCGGCCACGGCCAGATGGATCGCGCAGCGGCTCGGCATCAAGGGTTTCCACCCGCGCGAGATGCAGGATCCGGCCAAAAATATCCAGTTCGGCGCGTATTACCTGAAGCATGTTCAAAACAGCCTGGACGGTTCGGCAGTGCTCGCCACTGCCGCCTACAATGCCGGGCCCGGGCGGGCGCAGCGCTGGCGCGACATCCGGCCCATGGAAGCGGCGGTCTACATCGAGTCGATTCCGTTTGCTGAAACACGCGATTACGTCAAGAAGGTGATGAGCAACGCCATGTATTACGCGGCGCGTTTCGGCCAGCCGTCGGTGCTGCTGACGGATCGGCTGGGCACGGTGCCCCCGCGCTAAACCCCGTTATTGGGACCTCGGTACGGACGCCTCGTCGGAACTCGATTAAAATCAGCATCGCTTTACATTTTAAAACGTATTCCACCATGAAGATTGAACGCATCTGCATCCTCGGCGGGTCCGGCTTTGTCGGCACCCATCTCGTCAGCCAACTCGCCGCGCGCGGCCTCCAGGTGCGCGTGCTCTCCCACTGCCGCGAAATGGCCAAGGAACTGATCCTGCTGCCCACGGTGGAGGTGATCGAGGCTGACGTGCACGACCAGCAGGACCTCATCCGCCACTTCCGCGGCATGGATGCCGTCATCAACCTGGTCGGCATCCTGCACGAAAGGACGATTGGCCGTGCCGACCTGCCGAGTGCCCGCCGCGGCGACTTCCAGAAAGTCCACGTCGAACTGCCGCGCAAGGTCATCCACGCCTGTGGCGAAGCGGGCGTGAACCGCCTGCTGCACATGAGCGCGCTCGGCGCCAACCCGAATTCGCGCTCGGCCTACCAGCGTTCAAAGGGCATTGCCGAAGCCCTGGTGCGCGAGGCCGGGATGCACCATGTCGAGCATGAGAACTGGTACCTCAACGGCCCCAAGTTCATCCATGGCTACGGCCTCGACGTCACGATCTTCCGCCCCTCGGTGATTTTCGGCCGCGGCGATTCCTTCCTGTCGATGTTCGCCCGCCTGTTGAAGGTTTTCCCCGTGCTGCCGCTGGCGAACGCAGGGGCGCGGTTTGCCCCGGTGCACGTCGAGGACGTCGCACGTGCCTTCGTCGACAGCCTCGACAACCCCGCGACCTACGGCCATACCTACGAGCTGTGCGGCCCCAAGGCCTACACCCTGCAGGAACTGGTGCGTTACGTGGGCGAAGTCACCGGCAAGACGCGCAGCATCATCCCCTTGGGTAAATGGGTGTCGTATTTCCAGGCCTGGGCGCTTGAGTTCAAGCCCGGCAGCAAGCTGATGACGCGCGACAATTACTACGCCATGAGCACGGACAACGTCTGCGCCGGCGGCTGGCCGTCGGTGCTGGACTTCCAGCCGGCAGCACTCGAAGCCGTCGCGCCGGAATATCTGCGTGCCGGCACGCCCCGCGCGCGCTACGGGGGCTACCGCGAAGGCGCCCATCGCTAGCGCCACCGCGCCGCCATGAAAACCTACATCGTTGGCGGCGCGGTGCGGGACCGCTTGCTGGGCTTGGCGGTGGCCGACCGCGACCACGTCGTCGTCGGCGCCACGCCGGACGAGATGCTGGCGCTGGGATTTCAGCCGGTGGGCAAGGATTTTCCGGTTTTCCTGCACCCGAAGACCCATGAGGAATATGCGCTGGCGCGCACCGAGCGCAAATCGGGTCCCGGCTACAAGGGATTCAAGGTGTACGCCGCGCCGGAAGTCACGCTGGAAGAGGACCTGCTGCGGCGCGACCTTACCATCAACGCGATGGCCGAGGATGAGACCGGCGCGCTGATCGACCCCCATGGCGGCCAGCGCGACTTGGCGGCCAAGATATTCCGCCATGTCAGCGCGGCGTTCGCCGAAGATCCCGTTCGGATTTTAAGAGTAGCCCGCTTCGCCGCCCGCTTCACCGATTTTGACGTGGCGCAGGAAACCCTCGCGCTGATGCGGCAGATGGTGGACAACGGCGAGGTCGACGCGCTGGTGCCCGAGCGAGTCTGGCAGGAAGTCGCGCGCGGCCTGATGGATGCGCAGCCCTCGCGCATGTTTCAGGTGCTGCGCGACTGTGGCGCGCTGGCCCGGCTGTTTCCCGAAATCGACCGCCTGTTCGGCGTGCCGCAGCCGCCCGAGCATCATCCGGAAATCGACACCGGTGTCCACGTCATGCTGGTGGTCGACTGGGCCGCGCGGCAGGGCTTCAGTCTGCCGGTACGTTTCGCGGCATTGACCCACGACCTCGGCAAGGGGGTCACCCCGCCCGAGCAGTGGCCCCGACACCACGACCATGAAGTCAAAAGCGCCGAACTCGTACGTGTACTTTGCGAACGCGTCCGCGTGCCCGCTGATTGTCGCGACCTCGCCGTCGCGGTGGCGCGCGAGCACGGCCAGGTGCATCGCGCGCTGGAACTGCGTCCCGGCACGCTCGTCGCGCTGCTGGAACGGGTCGATGCCTACCGCCGGCCCGATCGCTTCGAGGAATTCCTGCAGGCCTGCGAGTGCGATTTTCGCGGCCGGCCTGGCTATGCGGACAAAGCTTTTCCTGCCCCTGACTATTTGCGGCAAGCACTGCAGGCCGCGCAGGCCATCGATGCCGCTGCCGTGGCTCGCAGTGCCGATCCGGCCCGCATCCGGGAGGCCATCTTCCAGGCACGGGCGGCTGCCGTGGCGGCGTGGCGTGATCGGCCGGCAGCCGACAGCATGTAGTCCGGCTGCCATTCGGCAATCCTCCTGGCGAACCACGCCGTTTTTTGTCGGTAATACGCGGGCAGTTCAACGCGCTTGGGTCTATCCTTAAAAAGGTATGTTCATCGATTTTCAAAAGGGATACGTTCATGCAATCCAGATTGCTTGTTGTGCTGCTGGCCACCGCGCTGGCACCGGCCCTGATCGGCTGCGAGACCCGCACTACGCGATGAGGGCGGTGTTTACCGATCATGACCGTCGCCTGATTCATGACTATTACGCGCCGCGCTACCAGAAACTACCGCCTGGACAGGTCAAGAAGGGGACGGCTTCCCCCCCCCAGCCATGCCTGGCGCGTAAGTCTCAATCAGCCGATTCACGAGGTCGCGCAATTGCGCTATCTTCCCTATGCGCTGGATCAACGCCTTTCGCGACTGCCGCCGGAGTATGTGCGCGTCATCATCGGCACCGATGTGGTGATCATGAATACGCGTACCCGGGTGGTGGTGGACATTCTGCAGGATATCGCCGACTGAGCCTGTGTTGCCGGTCAGGCGAGCATCGACCATGAACCAGACAGGCGAAACCGCCTTGGATGGGGTGCACTGGGCGCATTTTTCGCACCAGGCCGACATGGGGGTGCGCGGCGTCGGCCCCACCCTGGCGGCCGCCTTCGAGCAGGCGGCATTGGCGATGACCGCCGTGGTGACCGATCCGGCCAGTGTGGCGCCGGCGATCGCAGTCGATATCGACTGCGAGGCGCCGGACGACGAGTTGCTGCTGGTCGACTGGCTCAACGCTCTGATCCTCGAGATGGCGGCGCGCCAGATGCTGTTCAGTCGCTTCGAAGTGGGCCTCGACGGGCGTCATCTGCATGCCACCGCGTGGGGCGAGTCGGTGGACATCGAGAAGCACCAGCCGGTCGTCGAAATCAAGGGCGCCACCTATACTGAGCTGAAAGTGGTGAGGGACGAATCCGGGCAGTGGCAGGCCCAGTGCGTGGTGGACGTGTGAAATGCAACTAGATCAGCTCAAACAGGTGTCGGATGTCGAATGGCGCATCGCGCCGTTCGGGAAGATGCGTGTGCCGGCGGTGATCTATGCCGATGCGGCGCTGATCCGCGACATGGACGACAAGGTGTTCGAACAGATCACCAATGTCGCCACCTTGCCGGGCATCGTGCAGGCCGCCTACGCCATGCCCGACGCGCACTGGGGCTACGGCTTCCCGATCGGCGGGGTGGCGGCGTTCGACGCCGACGCCGGCGGCGTGGTGTCGGCCGGCGGGGTGGGGTTCGACATCTCCTGCGGCGTGCGCACCCTGCACACCGGACTCAAGGCCGCCGACATCGCGCCGCTCAAGCAGCGCCTGGCCGACCGCCTGTTCACCCATATTCCGGCCGGCGTCGGCAGTACCGGCCTGCTGCGCCTCGATGCCGGTGGCATGGACGCGATGCTGCGCGGCGGCGCGCGCTGGGCGGTCGAGCTCGGCTACGGCAGCGCGGCCGACCTCAACCGCATCGAGGAGCACGGCTGCATGGCCGGCGCCGAGCCGAACCGGGTGTCCGAGCACGCCAAGCGCCGCCAGCGCGACGAGATCGGCACCCTCGGCTCCGGCAACCATTACCTCGAACTGCAGGAAATCGTCGAAATCTACGATACGAAAGCGGCTGACCGATTCCGCCTGCGCCAGGGCGAGGTGGTGGTCAGCATCCATTGCGGGTCGCGCGGACTGGGGCACCAGATCGGCACCGAATTCCTTAAGGAAATGGTGATCGCCGCGCCGGGTTACGGCATCGAGTTGCCCGACCGCGAGCTCGCCTGCGCGCCCATCCACTCGCCTGTCGGCCAGGCCTATCTCGGCGCCATGCGCGCGGCGGTCAACTGCGCCCTGGCGAACCGTCAGGTCATCACCCACCTCGCCCGCAAGGTGTTCGCCGACATTGTGCCGGGCACGCATCTCAGCCTGATCTACGACGTCTCGCACAACACCTGCAAGGAGGAATGGCATACGGTGGACGGTCAGACACGCCGCCTGTATGTGCACCGCAAGGGCGCGACGCGCGCCTTCGGTCCGGGTCATCCGAGCCTGCCCGGTGAGTTGCGCGATATCGGCCAGCCGGTGCTGATCGGCGGCAGCATGGGCACCGCGTCCTACATCCTCGTCGGCACCGAGGAAGGCACGTCGCGCGCCTTCAGCTCCGCCTGCCACGGTGCCGGACGTTCCATGAGCCGCCATCAGGCCACCCGCCAGTGGCACGGTCGGGCGTTGGTGGATGAACTCGCCAGCCAGGGCATCCTGATCCGCAGCCCCTCGCTGCGGGGGGTGGCGGAAGAAGCGCCCGGCGCCTACAAGGACGTCAGCGCGGTGGTGGAAGCGGCCGACCGTGCCGGGTTGGCGCGCAAGGTGGCCAAACTGAAACCGCTGGTCTGCATCAAGGGCTGAACGGTGCCCTGTTGGAACTGTGGCTTGTTTGCGGCGTCAAATTGACCGAATGCGGCGCAGCAGCCGCCAATGGAAAATGGAGCGCCCCATGCCCTACAGCGAACAAACAGTGCAATCGGTGCGGCCGTGGTCGGACAAGACCTTCAGCTTCACGCTCAGCCGGCCGCAGGATTTTGCCTTCGAGAACGGTGAATTCGTCACCATCGGCTTGAAGCGCGAGGGGAAGCTGGTGGCGCGCGCGTATTCAATCGTCTCCACCGCCGACCGCGATCATCTGGAATTTCTCAGCATCCACGTGCCGGACGGCCCGCTGACCAGCCAGCTGGTCCATATCCGCCCCGGCGACAACGTGTGGGTCAACAGCAAGGCCACCGGCTCGCTCACGCTCAATCATGTGTTGCCGGGACGCACGCTGTATCTGCTGGCCACCGGCACCGGGCTGGCACCGTTCATGAGCCTGATCCGCGACGCCAGACTCTATGCGCGTTTTGAGAATGTGGTGCTGGTGCATTCGGTGCGCACGGTGGCCGAGCTGGCCTACCGCGACGAAATCGAGGCGCTGGACAACGCCCAGCTGGTTTACGTGCCGACGGTGACGCGCGAGGCTTTTTCCACGCCCGAGCGCGGCGGCGACCTGTTCCGTTCCGGCTTGCTGTCGCAGCGTCTTGGCCTGCCCGCGCCCGATCCCGAACAGGATCGCGTGATGATCTGCGGCAACCCGGCGATGACGCGCGAGCTGACGCACTATCTCAAGGACGCGGGCTGGACACTGACCAACCATCGAGGCATCGGCAATTTCACCACCGAAGTTGCGTTTGTCGTGCATCACGAATAATCTGCCGGCTTCGCCTATTCCCGATATCGCCTCTGCTTCATGGAAGCACAATCACACAGCCGCGCTGCGCTGACGCTTGCCGCGCTCGGTGTCGTCTACGGTGATATCGGAACCAGTCCCCTCTATGCCCTGAAGGAAACGCTAAACCCGGCCCACGGCATCGCGGCCGGTCCGGAAACCGTGCTCGGCGCCGCGTCGGCGATTTTCTGGGCGCTGATGCTGGTGGTGTCCCTGAAATACGTGTTGCTGGTGCTGCGTGCCGACAATCATGGCGAAGGCGGCATCATGGCCCTGCTCGCGCTGGCGCGGCATGCGGTGGTGCAGCGGCCGCGTGCGCTGCGCACGGTGGCACTGGCCGGCATGGCGGGCGCTGCGCTGTTCTACGGCGACGCCGTGCTGACGCCGGCGATTTCCGTGCTGTCGGCGGTCGAAGGGCTGTCGGTCGGCACCCATGTGTTCGAGCCCTACGTGATGCCGCTAGCGATAGGCGTGCTCGCCGGGCTGTTTTTCATGCAGCAGCATGGCACGGCCAGCCTGGGCGCCTGGTTCGGGCCGATCGCGCTGGCATGGTTTGCCGCGCTGGCGGCAGGCGGTGTGTACCAGATTGCCCTGCATCCGCAGGTGCTGGGCGCGCTGCATCCTCAGCACGCGTGGTGGTTTGTCACCCAGCACGGCTTTGCGTCGTTCGTGGTGTTGGGCGCCGTGCTGCTGGCTTTTACCGGCGCCGAGGCGCTGTATGCCGACATGGGGCATTTCGGTCGCGCGCCAATCCAGCTGGCCTGGTACGGCCTGGTGTTTCCCGCGCTGGTGCTGAATTATCTGGGGCAGGGCGCGCTGTTGTCGCACGCGCCTGAGGCCGTGAGCAATCCCTTTTTTCTGCTCTACCCTGCGTGGGCGCTCTATCCCATGGTGCTGCTGGCTACCGCCGCCACCGTGATCGCCGCCCAGGCCACGCTCACCGGTGCGTTCTCGCTCACGCGCCAGGCCATCCAGCTGGGCTACCTGCCGCGCATGCAGGTGGTGCAGACGTCGTCCATGGCGTATGGGCAAATTTATATTCCGGTCGTCAACTGGCTGCTGTTTGTACTGGTCGTGGCGGTGGTCGCCGGCTTTGGCGAGTCGAGCGATCTTGCCGCCGCGTATGGCCTTGCCGTAACCGGCACCATGCTGGTGACGACCCTGCTCACCTTTTTTGTCATCCATTACGGCTGGGGGTATGGCCTGCCGGGCAGTCTCGCGGCGACCGGCGTGTTCGTGCTGGTCGACGCGGCATTCTTTTCGTCCAGCCTGCTGAAAATCACCGAAGGTGGCTGGTTCCCGCTGGCCCTGGGCGGCCTGGTGTTCATCGTCATGCTGACCTGGGTGCAGGGGCGGCGCAGCCTGCTCGCGCGCGTCGGCGTGTCGGACATTCCGCTGACGGATTTCCTCGCTGGCCTGATGGCGCATCCGCCGACGCGTGTGCCGGGGACAGCGGTATTCCTCAACGCCAGTGCGCATACCGTGCCGCACGCGCTGCTGCACAACCTGAACCACAACCGTGTGCTGCATGAACGGCTGGTGTTTCTCACCGTCAGGATCAAGACCGAACCGTGGGTGCCGTTCGAGGACCGGATGCGGGTTGAGCCGCTGGGCAACGAAGCCTATGCCGTTACGCTCACTTTCGGTTTCAAGGACCGCCCCGACGTACCTGCCGCACTCGAAGGGCTGGGGCCGCAGTTCGGCCTGGCGTTCGAGCCGATGCAGACCTCGTTTTTCCTGAGCCGCGAAACCATCGTGTCCAGCCCAACCATGGACAGTGGGCTGTCCAGCTGGCGCGAACAGTTGTTCCGATGGCTGTCGCGCAATGCCGGCAGTGCGGTGGAATACTTCAATCTGCCCGCGAACCGGGTGATCGAACTCGGTTCACGGGTCGAAATTTGAGCGGATCTGCGGGTCAGACCGATATGCAAGCGCTCATGCTTGCGCGGGCTCGTGCAGATCAAACCTTCTTATTGATCCGGCCTGATTTATCCGTGATTCATGCTGCATATTTTACGCGTGCATCCTGGAAGAACTTTCTCACCCGCTCGGGTGATTTCTCCAACGCCCGCATGTGCTCGGTTGCAGCGGTTTTCAACTTGGCCTTGGTGCGTACCGGAACCTTGGTATAAAGCGCCTGTTTCAAATCAGCATTGGGCCGTTCTTCCGGATTGAGCTCCGGGCTATAGCTGGGCAGATAGAACAACTCGATCTTGTCTTTACGCTCCTCAACCCAGGCCTTGACCGGCTTGCTGTGATGAACGCGCAGGTTATCGAGGATCAGAAACACTTTCTTGTCTGCGTCCCGGATCAAGGCTTGCAGAAACTCAATCAGCTTGTCCGAATTGAACGACTCGTCAATGATCATCCAGCGTGTCTTGCCCTGATTGGTGACGGTGGCGATCATCGACAGTTTCTGGCGTGTGCCG
>JBAQND010000178.1:0-1692 GCA_049303455.1 Thiobacillus sp. | reverse complement strand
AAGCCGCTGCCGGTGACCATCTTCGGCGCGCGCCACGCATACAGCGCCAGCGAGCCGCCGATCACCAGGGCGAGGAAGCCGAGGATGAAGGTGCCGCGCGCCGGGTCGGTGGCGAAGGCATGCACCGATGACAGTACGCCGGAGCGCACCAGGAAGGTGCCGAGCAGCGACAGCGAGAAGGCAATCAATGCCAGCAGCACGGTCCAGGCCTTGAACGCGCCGCGCTTCTCGGTGACCGCGAGCGAATGGATCAGGGCGGTGCCGGCGATCCACGGCATGAACGAGGCGTTTTCGGTGGGGTCCCAGAACCACCAGCCGCCCCAGCCCAGCTCGCGGTAGGCCCACCAGCTGCCGAGCATGATGCCGAGGGTGAGGAAGGCCCACGCCACCGTGGTCCACGGCCGCGACCAGCGCGCCCAGGCGACGTCCATCTTGCCAGAAAGCAGCGCGGCGATGGCGAAGGCGAAGGCGACGGCAAAGCCGACGTAGCCCATGTACAGCATCGGCGGGTGGATGATCATGCCCCAGTCCTGCAGCAGCGGATTCATGTCGTTGCCGTCCATGGCGGCGGGCAGCAGCCGCTCGAACGGGTTGGAGGTGGTGAGCAGGAAGGCGAGGAAGCCGACCGAGATCAGCCCCATGACGCCAAGCACGCGCGCCGCCATGTCTTCCGGCAGGTGGCGCGAGAACACCGATACCGCAGTGCTCCAGAAGGCGAGGATCAGCACCCACAGCAGCATCGAGCCCTCGTGCGAGCCCCAGGTGGCGGTGAGGCGGTAGACCTCGGGCAACTGCGAGAACGAGTTGCGCGCCACGTTCTCGACCGAGAAATCGTTGGTCAGAAACGAATACGCCAGGCAGGCAAAGGCGACGGCGACGAACACGAACTGGCCCTGAGCGGCGGGCCGCGCCACCGCCATCAGCGTGAGGTTGCCGCGCTGCGCGCCATAGAGCGGCAGGATGGCCTGGATCAACGCCAGCAGCAGCGCGACAATCAGGGCGAAATGGCCGAGTTCTGGGATCATGATAGCTACCTCAGGAAAACCACGGGGTTCCTGCCATGGCAGGAACGTTATGTTTCAACGTTGACCGGACCGCACTCACTCCGCGACCGTCTGCTGCGCCTTCTGCGCCTGCTCGATCGCGCTGGCGGCCTCCGGCGGCATGTAGTTCTCGTCGTGCTTGGCCAGCACCTGGGTGGCGGCAAACAGGCCGTCGGGACCGAGCCGGCCTTCGGCCACCACGCCTTTTCCTTCCTTGAACAGGTCGGGCAGGATGCCGGTGTAGGTCACCGGCAACGACTTGGCGGTATCGGTGACGACGAAACGCGTGGTAAGCCCGTCCGCCTCGCGCCGGATGCTCCCTTCCTCGACCAGGCCGCCGATGCGGAAGGCGCGGCTGGTCGGCGCCTCCCCGTTGGCGACCTGGGTGGGCGAGAAAAAGAACACCAGATTGCTGTTGAAGGCATTGAGCACCAGCGCGACCGCCACCCCAAGGGCGGCGACGACCAGGACGATCAGGGCGAGTTTTCTGTGACGTGGTTTCATTGCCATGCTGTTTCCAGAGTACGGATTATTGGATATCCCATGATTTCATGCGCTTGAGCCGGCGCCAGACCTGCAGGCGATGGCGGCGCAGCAGCCCGACTTCGGCCACGACGCAGAGCAGCGTCATGCCGAACGACCCCCAGAC
>JBAQND010000177.1:0-22000 GCA_049303455.1 Thiobacillus sp. | reverse complement strand
AGCGGGTGCCTGCCGTCCGCGGCAGCAAACCAAGCTTCCTGCACTCGGCATGAAGAGAAGAAGGGAGCAGTCCATGGCGTCGCATTACAAGAAGTTCGCCCTGACCCTCTCGATCAATGCGGTGCTGTATGCCTTGTTCGCGGGCCTGTTAATCGCCAGCCTTGCGCTGGCGCGGACCCGGACGCCGGTCGGCAACGAGCAGTTCCTGCGCTCCATGATTCCCCACCACTCCAGCGCGATTTTGATGTGCCAGCAAGCGGCGATCAGCGACCGCGAAATCATCGACCTCTGCGGCGAAATCGTCAAAACGCAAAAGGGGGAGATTGCGCAGATGAAGGCCATTCTCGGGCGCCTCTGAGCCGGGCACTGTTTGCCCGAATGATGGTTGGTAAGCGTTTGTATGCGGGTCTCGGCCTGATGCTGGCGATCCCGGTGATCGTGACGGCCGTATAGGTCGGGAACCGCAAAGTCGTCAAATGGCGACACGGCAATTCGCGCATAAGAATCTGTTTTATTGAGTACTTTTCAATTGCGTCTGATCTCGTGTCGCTCTCGGGCGACGTTTTGCCCGGTTTTTTTGCCCGCTTTCAATGTTGGCGAATACATATCTCTCTGTTTATCAAACCGTTTCGCGTGCTGGCTCGCGTATTGCTCCAAGACTAAGACGTTGCAGCCTGATCCGGCCGCAAGCGCGTTTTGCAAACCAGTTCACCGAGAGAGTCCATCCCATGCTGAAAAACTTTATGCACCCCGGCAACGTAAAAACCGATTCGAGCAAGCCGAGCCATTCGGCGTACGAACCGGCCAAGCCGGTCGAATCCCCCAAGCCAGTCGCGGCCACCAAGGCGGCAAGCATTCCGGAAGCCCCCAAGAACGCGCCAAGCGAAGCCGGCAACAAGCTCATCGTCGGACCCAACATCAAGCTGAAGGGCTCTGAAATCACCGATTGCGAAATTCTGGTGGTGGAAGGACGCGTGGAAGCGTCGATGAACAGCCGCGACATTCGTATCGCCGAAGGCGGCGTGTTTTCGGGCAAGGCCGAAATCGACGTGGCGGAAGTGCGCGGCACCTTCGAGGGCGACCTGACCGCGCGCAAGCGTCTGGTGATCTACGCCACCGGCAGGGTCTCCGGGACGATCCGCTACGGGGCGCTGATGGTCGAGGAAGGCGGCAGCATCAGCGGTGACGTGGCGACGCTTTCAGCCGGCGCACGCCTGACCAAGGTACCGGAAACGGCTGCGCAGGCGGCTGAGCCAGTTCAAGAAAAGGCAGCGGGGCTGGAAGAGATCCAGTTCGGCTCCACCCTGGCCCGAAACCAGGGAAAACGTCAGGGCTGACCGCGGGCTGACGGGGGACTGTCTGCGATAAGGGACAGTGCCGTCTGACATGGCCACGACGGATCGACTCGGTCGAGGATCAGGCGTCAAACAGCGCCAGTTTGTGCGCCTGGTCAACGCGTTCCCAGCTGAAGTCCGGTTCGGCCCGCCCAAAATGCCCGTATGCGGCAGTCTGCCGATAGATGGGGCGGCGCAGGTCGAGGCTGTCGATGATGCCGCGCGGGGTCAGCTCGAAGGTGCCGCGCACCATCGCTTCCAGCTTTTCATCCGGCACGGTTCCGGTGCCGTAGGTTTCGATCAGCAGGGAAACCGGCTCGGCCACACCGATGGCATACGCCAGCTGGACCAGGCAGCGTCTGGCATAGCCTGCCGCCACCAGGTTCTTGGCGATGTAGCGGGCCATGTAGGCCGCCGAGCGGTCGACCTTGGTCGGGTCCTTTCCTGAAAACGCGCCGCCGCCGTGCGGGCAGGAGCCGCCATAGGTGTCGACGATGATCTTGCGGCCGGTCAGCCCGGTGTCGCCGTTGGGGCCGCCGATTTCGAAGGGGCCGGCGGGATTGACCCACAGCTTGAAGGTCGGGGTGCGCAGCGCCATCGGCACCAGGGGGTCGATGATTTCGCGCGTGACTTCCTGCGTGACCCAGGCCGGGTCGAGATCGCGCTCGATCTGGGTGGAGAGGATCACGTTTTCGATGCCGGCGACCTGCTGGCCTTCGTAGGCGACGGTAACCTGGCTTTTGGCGTCGGGGCGCAGCCAGGGCAGGGCGCCGGATTTGCGCAGCTCGGCCTGCTTTTGCACCAGACGATGCGCCAGCCAGACCGGGTAGGGCATCAGGTCGGGGGTCTCGTCGCAGGCGTAGCCGAACATCAGCCCCTGGTCGCCGGCGCCGATGTCGCCGCCGGCCAGGGTGATGCCTTTGTGAATCTGGATCGACTGGTGATTGAAGCGCACCTGCACTTCACAGGTGTCGGGGTCGATGCCGGTGTCGGTATCGCGGTAGCCGATGTCGCGCAGCACCTGGCGGGCAATCGCCTCGGCGCGGTCGCGAATCTCGTCGAACAACGCCTTGCGGACGGTTTTGAACTCGCCGGCAATCACCACCAGCTGGTCGGCCACGAAGGTTTCGCAGGCCACCTTGGCCGCGGGCTCCTCATGCAGGAACGCGTCCAGAATGGCGTCCGAAATCTGGTCGGCGATCTTGTCCGGATGGCCTTCAGACACGGACTCGGAGGTAAACAAATGGCGGCGGGGGTTCATGGTGCGTTTCCTGTGTAGCGGTGGTGCGTTGATGAATTAAAGGTTTCGTGCCGCGAGCCGCCACAGCGAGGTGACCTCGGCCGCGCGCGCGGCGTGCAGCGGATCGGTGGCGTCCGACGCGCGGGGATGCGTGGGTTTGGCGTCCATCCGCCCCACCACGTCCAAACCGGCAGCGTCGAACGCCGCCAGCAAGGCCTCGCGCGAGCGCAGCCCCAGGTGCTCGGCCAGGTCCGACAGGATCAGCCAGCCTTCGCCGCCCGGCTCCAGATGCGCCGCCAGCCCGTTCAGGAAGCCCAGCAGCATGCGGCTTTCCGGATCGTAGATCGCACGTTCGATCGGCGAGTTGGCGCGCGCGGGCAGCCACGGCGGATTGCAGACGATGAGCGGCGCGCGCCCTTCGGGGAACAGATCGGCCTCGACAACCTCCACCCGCCCCGCAAGGCCGAGCCGGGCCATGTTCTGGCGCGCGCACGCGAGGGCGCGCGGGTCCCGGTCGGTGGCGATGACGCGCTTGACCCCCCGCTTGGCCAGCACGGCAGCGAGCACGCCGGTTCCCGCGCCGATGTCGAAGGCCAGCTTCGTTGACGGCAGCGGGGCCTCGGCCACCAGCCCCACGTACTCGCCGCGCACCGGCGAAAACACGCCGTAGTGCGGGTGGATGCGGTCGCCGAGCGCAGGGACTTCGACGCCGTTTTTGCGCCACTCGTGGGCGCCGATCACGCCGAGCAACTCGCGCAGCGAGACCACCGAGGGCACCCCGCCCGCGCCATAGGCTTCGGCGCAGGCCTCTTTCACATTCGGGGCGCGGCGCAAGGGAATGCTGTAGTCCGCCTCCAGCGGCACCAGCAGCATGCCCAGGGTGCGGGCACGCTGCGACTGGGCCTGGCGATGAAAGTTGAAGGCTTCGATCGGCGACGCCGCGGCTTTGCGCGGTTTGCGGTCGATGCGGCGCGCGATGGCCTGCAGCAATTGGCGTGCATTCTGAAAGTCGCCGCGCCACAGCAGCGCGGTGCCCTCGCTCGCCAGACGATAGGCCGCATCGGCCGTGATGCGGTCGTCCGCGACCATCACGCGCTTGGGCGCTGGCGCGCCGCTTTCGGCGCGCCAGCGGGCAGACCGGGGCTCGTCTGCTTCAGTCCAGCTCACTTCAGAAACCATCATGTCAGGCACGGCGGGGATACCACGAATAGGGATGGGCGGCGCCTGGCGTCCGTTTCAAAACAGACGCCAGGCAAAGAGAAATGTTTACGGCTTTTCATCGGGCTGACGTGCCATCAAAGCTTCGCGCTGCGCCCGCCGTCCACCGCCAGGATCTGCCCCGTCACGAAGAAGGTGTCCATCGCGAAGAAGCGCACCGCCAGCGCAATGTCGTGGGGGTCGCCGGCGCGTTTCAGCATGGTGTGCGAGATGATGCGCTGGCGCGAGACTTCGTCGAAATTCGCGTCGTCCTCGGGCCACATGATCGGGCCGGGGGCGATGCCGTTGACCCGCACCTCGGGCGCGAGCTCGCGCGCCATCGACTTGGTGAGCCCCACCAGGCCGGCCTTGGCGACCGAATAGACGACGTAGCTTTTCATCGGCCGCTCGGCGTGGATGTCGGTGATGTTGATGATGCAGCCGTGGCGTTTCTTCAGTTCGGGGGCGGCGGCCTGCGACAGGAACATGGGCGCCTTGAGATTGGTGCCCATGAGATCGACCCAGTCCCGTTCGGTGATGTCGCCGACCGGAGTGGGATAAAAGCTCGATGCATTGTTGAGCAGCACGTCGAGCCCGCCGAAGGTGGCAACGGTCTGGTGGACCAGGCTCGGCAGGCCGCCGGTGTCGTTCAGGTCGGCCTGGATCAGCGCCACCGAATCGGCGCGGAGGTCATTGAGCTCAGCCTGCAGCGCGCGCGCCTCGGCCACCGAGCTGCGGTAGTGAATCATCAGGTTGGCGCCTGCCGCGTGCAGCAGGCGCGCCGACGCCGCGCCCACCCGTTTGGCCCCGCCGGTGATCAATACGACTTTGCCTTGCATCGGGATTCACCCTTATAGTCACTCGATTCTGGATTATCCAGCCATTCCGCATTATCCCTGAACTGTCCGACCCATGCTGCCCCTCCCCACCCCCGATGCCCTTGCCCACAGCCAGCGCGTGGCCGCGCATCTGCGCGC
Organism: Thiobacillus sp.; assembly: GCA_049303455.1. Taxonomy (GTDB): domain Bacteria; phylum Pseudomonadota; class Gammaproteobacteria; order Burkholderiales; family Thiobacillaceae; genus Thiobacillus. The sequence continues at coordinate 17,252 of JBAQND010000177.1, read as the reverse complement.
GCTGATCGACGCCGCCGGCGGCTGGATTTCGTTCGCGCAGTTCATGGAAGCGGCGCTCTACGCGCCCGGCCTGGGCTACTACGCCGCCGGGGCGATGAAGTTCGGCGCGGCGGGCGATTTCGTCACCGCGCCGGAAATGACGCCGCTGTTCGGCCGCACCCTGGCGCATGCCATTGCGCCGGTGCTGGCGGAAACGGATGGCGAGGTGCTGGAACTGGGCGCCGGCAGCGGCCGGCTGGCGGTGGATGTGCTGGGCGAACTGGCGCGCCTCGATGCGTTGCCGGCGCGTTATTGCATCCTGGACGTGAGCGCCGACCTGCGCGCGCGCCAGCAGGACACGCTGGCGCGCGAACTGCCGCAGCTTGCCGGGCGGGTGCACTGGCTGGATGCGCTGCCCGCGCATTTCAGCGGCGTCATCCTCGGCAACGAGGTGCTCGACGCGCTGCCGGTGGCGCTGGTGCACTGGACGGAGGGTGGCCCGCTTTCTCGCGGTGTGATCGTGGAGGGCGATGCGTTCGCCTGGCAGGACCGGCCGATCGACGACCCGCAGCTGCGCGCCCGGGCCGACGCGCTGGGCCTCGCGCCCGGCTATCTATCCGAAATCAATCTGGCGGCCGACGCGCTGACCGCCTCGCTCGCCCAGCTCATGAATCGCGGTCTGATCCTGATGATCGACTACGGCTTTTCCGCCAACGAGTACTACCACCCGCAACGCCACATGGGCACGCTGCGCGCGCATTACCGCCACCACGCGCTGGACGATCCGTTCTACCTGCCGGGCTTGTGCGACCTCACCGCGCACGTCGATTTCAGCGCGGTGGCGCGGGCAGCAACGGCGGCGGGACTGGCGCTCGCGGGCTACACCAGCCAGGCTGGCTTTCTGCTGAACAGCGGCCTCACCGAACTGCTGCTGCAGACGCCGCCGAGCGACGCGGCAGCGTATCTGCCGCAGGCGAATGCGGTGCAGCGGCTGGTGTCGCCGGCCGAGATGGGGGAGCTGTTCAAGGTGATCGGCTTCGTCAAGGGCGGCATTGCGCCGCTGGCGGGCTTTGCACGCGGCGACCGCCGGCACAGCCTATTGTAGGAGCGCCTGCCAAGGCGCGATTTTCGTGCCTTGGCAACGGTCAATCGCGGCGTGGACGCCGGTGCGTGGTTGTTGCCGACTTGTCGGTTTTGCAACCACGGCCTACCCCTTGCGGGTGCGCCTACGCCACCGGCAGCTGCGCGTCCTCTGGTGGCGGCAGGCGGGTCACGCGCACGGCGTGCAGGCGGCGGCTGTCGGCGCGCAGGATGCTGAACAGGAATCCGTCGAACTGAACCGATTCGCCGCGCTTGGGCAGGTGGCCGAAGCGCGAGACGACGAGGCCGCCGACGGTGTCGAATTCATCGTCGGAGAAATGTGCGCCGAGGGTCTGGTTGAAGTCCTCGATTTCGGTGGCCGCTTTCACCCGGAACACGCCTTCGTTCTCGCGGATGATGTTGTCCTCGGTTTCGTCGAAGTCGTATTCGTCCTCGATGTCGCCGACGATCTGCTCCAGCACGTCCTCGATCGTCACCAGACCGGCGACGCCGCCGTATTCGTCGACGACGATGGCGATGTGGTTGCGGTTGGAGCGGAACTCCTTCAGCAGCACGTTGAGCCGCTTCGATTCCGGAATGAACACGGCCGGGCGCAGCATGCCGCGGATATCGCTGTCGGACTCGGCGTAGTGACGCAGCAAATCCTTGGCCAGCAGAATCCCGATGACGTCGTCACGGTCCTTGTCGATGACCGGAAAACGCGAGTGCGCGGTTTCGATGACGTGGGGAATGAAGGCCTCGGGCGCATCGTTGATGTCGATGACGTCCATCTGCGCGCGCGGGATCATGATCTCGCCGACGCGCATTTCGGACACCTGCAGCACGCCCTCGATCATCGCCAGGGCATCGGCATCCATCAAACTGTTTTCGTAGGCGCCGTGCAGCAGTTCGATCAGCTGTTCACGGTCTTCGGGTTCGCGCATCAGCCAGTGGGAGATGCGCTCGAGCAAGCTCGGTTTATGACTACTACTGTCGGACTCCATGGGGGCTATGGTCAGGAAAGATAGGGATTGGGGAGATGAAATTGCTTCAGTATAGCGATTTCGCGCGATTCCATGATGTCGGCCTCGGCCGGGTCGATATGATCGTAGCCCTGCAGGTGCAGCACGCCGTGAATGGTCAGGTGCGCGTAATGATGCTGCGCCGGCTTGTCCTGTTCGCGCGCCTCGCGCTCGACCACCGGCGCGCAGATCACCACGTCGCCGCCGAGCACGCCGCGCCCTGATTCATCGTGACCGATTTCGCCGTATTCGAAGGTCAGGACGTTGGGCACGTAAGTCTTGTCGCGGTAGTCCTGGTTGAGCGCCTGCGCTTCCTCGGCGTCGACGATGCGCACGGTGATCTCGGCGGGCTGTTCCAGCGCGGCGGCGACCCAGCGGCGGATTTGGGCACGGCTCGGCAGCTCGCCGGCCCCGCTCGCATACTGCACCGACAGGCTGAAGTCAGGTCTTGCCACGCGCGTCCGTTTCCGCGCGGCGCGCGGCATAGGCATCGACGATGCGGCCGACCAGCGGATGGCGCACCACGTCTTCGGACAGGAAATGGGTGAAGGCGATGCCGCGCACGTCGCTCAGCACCTCGACGGCATCCACCAGGCCGGATTTGATGTGCTTGGGCAGGTCGATCTGCGTCGGGTCGCCGGTCACCACCGCGCGCGCGCCGAAACCGATGCGGGTGAGGAACATCTGCATCTGCTCGGCCGTGGTGTTCTGCGCCTCATCGAGGATGATGAAGGCGTGGTTCAACGTGCGGCCGCGCATGAAGGCGAGCGGCGCCACCTCGATGGCGTGGCGTTCGATCAGCCTTGTGACCTTGTCGAAGCCCATCAGGTCGTACAGCGCGTCGTACAGCGGGCGCAGGTAGGGATCGACCTTCTGCGTGAGGTCGCCCGGCAGAAAACCCAGGTGCTCGCCGGCTTCCACCGCCGGCCGCGTCAGCACAATGCGCTTGACCTGCTCGCGCTCCAGCGCATCGACCGCGCAGGCGACGGCGAGATAGGTCTTGCCGGTGCCGGCCGGGCCGACGCCGAAGGTGATGTCGTGGCTGCGGATCTGCTCGATGTATTCGCCCTGGCGCGGGGTGCGCGCGCGCAGGTCGGCGCGGCGGGTGCGCAGCGCGGGGCCCTCCTCGTCGGCGCGGCCGCGGGAAAGCTCGACCAGACCGAGCTGGATGTCGTCGAGGGAGAGTTCATCGTGCGCACGGTTGTAGAAATGCTCGATCGCCTGCGCGCCCTTTTCGGCCTGCGCGGCGTCGCCGCTGAATCTGAAACTTGCGCCGCGGCGGCCGATGGTGACGTCGAATGCCGCCTCGATCTGGCGCAGGTTCTCGTCCATCGGCCCGCACAGGTTGGCCAGTCGCCGGTTGTCTTCCGGCGCCAGCCGCAGTTCAACGATGTCGGTTTTCAAGCGCTTTCGCTTTCGGTGATGGCCACCTCGCCGCGCAGACTGTGCGGCAGGGCCTGGGTGACGGTGACATCGACGAACTGGCCGATCAGGCGCGGCTGGCCGGCGAAGTTGACGATGCGGTTGTTGTCGGTGCGACCGGCGAGCTCTGCCGCATTCTTCTTGGCATGGCCTTCGACCAGTACGCGCTGCACGGTGCCGACCATGGCCTGGTTCACCTTCTGCGCCTGCGCCTCGATCCGAGCCTGCAGTTTCATCAGGCGCTGGGATTTCAGCGCGGCCGGCACGTCGTCCGGGTAGTCCGCCGCCGGCGTGCCGGGACGCTTGCTGTAGATGAAGGAGAAGCTGGCGTCGAAGTCGAGCTCCTCGATGAGCGCCATCGTTGCCTCGAAGTCGGCCTCGGTCTCGCCGGGAAAGCCGATGATGAAGTCGGACGACAGGCACAGGTCGGGGCGCTGCTCCCTTAATTTTCGGACGATCGATTTGAATTCGAGCACGGTGTGGCCGCGCTTCATCGCCGCCAGGATGCGGTCGGAACCGGATTGCACCGGCAGATGCAGGTGCGACACCAGCTTGGGCAGGCGACCGTATGCCTCGAACAGCCGCTGCGTCATTTCGCGCGGATGGCTGGTGGTGTAGCGGATGCGCTCGATGCCGGGGAGGTCATGCACCATTTCCAGCAAAAAGGCGAAATCGGCGGTGCCGCCCTCGTCCAGCTCACCCCGCCAGGCATTGACGTTCTGCCCCAGCAGGGTGACTTCCTTCACCCCGCGCGCGGCAAGGTCGGCCACTTCGGCGATGACATCGTCGAATGGACGCGAGACTTCCTCGCCACGCGTGTAGGGCACGACGCAGAAGGTGCAGTATTTGGAGCAGCCCTCCATGATCGACACGAAGGCCGACGCGCCCTCGACCCGCGCCGGCGGCAGGTGGTCGAACTTCTCGATTTCGGGAAAGCTGATATCGACCTGGGCGCGGCCGGTCGCGCGGCGTTGCGCGATCAGCTCGGGCAGCCGGTGCAGGGTCTGCGGGCCGAACACCACGTCGACGAAGGGCGCGCGCGACACGATGGCGGCGCCCTCCTGCGAAGCGACGCAGCCGCCGACGCCGATGATGAGATTGGGATTGAGCTGCTTCAGGTGGCGCACCCGGCCGAGGTCGTGGAACACCTTCTCCTGCGCCTTCTCGCGCACCGAACAGGTGTTGAACAGGATCACGTCGGCGTCTTCCGGGGTGTCGGTCTTGACGAGGTCGTCGGACGCATTGAGCACGTCGGCCATCTTGTCCGAGTCGTACTCGTTCATCTGGCAACCGAAGGTCTTGATGTAGATTTTTTTCATGCGGGGTGCCGGGGCAGTGAATAGACTGGGGGCGGGGATTTCGCCACTGCCTTCGATTACAGCAGCAGCGAAATGAAATGTGGTGGTGATGAGTGGACTTGAACCACCGACCCCCGGATTATGAATCCGATGCTCTAACCGACTGAGCTACATCACCGCGTAGAACGAATTTTCCGGGACAGCCTGTCGCCGAAAAGTCGGGCATTTTAGCTGATCGTGCCGTCCCCTGTCAAAGCGCTCCGCCCGCAGCGTGGCGATGTCAGGCCTGGCGGGATCACTGCGGCCGCAGCTTGGCCAGTTCGTCGAGCAGGCTGACCAGCAGCTCGCGCCCCAGCGGACTCATGCCGGCGACCAGCTGGTCGGCGTCGCGCTCGCCGTTGACCAGGCGGCGCATGCGCCCGCCCAGCAGCGCCATGTCGCCGCCCGCCTTCATCATCTGCTCGGCCATGTTGGCGAGCACCAGCATCGCCTGGGCATCGCCGCGCGCCGACGCATCGATCAGCGAGGCCAGGCCGGGCGCGGCGGAACTGCCATCGGGCTGGGCGTCGAGCGGCGGCAGGGTGGCGGGGTTGTCGATGCCGCGCAGGATGGCATCGAGCAGGATGCTGTCTTCCTCGTCCAGCCCGAGCTTGATCGAGGGATCGCGGCGGCCGTTGATGACGTGACGCAGCGCCCCGGCCAGTCGCGCCCAGCCGGCCTGCTCGGCAGCGTCGAGCTCTTTCATCAGGTCGGGCAGCTGGCTGCGGTCGCGCAGGGCATTGACGACGGTATGGATGAAGGACGCGTGGACGCGCAGGACTTGTTCAACGGCGGAAGGGAGTTGGGCCATTTTGGGTGTGAGCGGAGAGCCGGGAGTCGAGAGCAGTGCGGGATTGTCCGGTCACGCGGCCGGCTTGGCAACCGCTGGCCGCGTCGGCACGTCTTCGATTTGCCAATGGGCGACTGCCCATGCCAGTTGTTCGGCCGGTTCGGCGCCCGCCAGTTCGGCGGGCGGGGCATGGCCGAGGACGGCAAGCGCATGCGCCATCACGGTGCCGCGTCCCGTTTCCGGCAGGGCGGCCGCGCGGGTCTGCTTCGACAGCTTCTGGCCGGCGGCATTGGTGATGAGCGGCACGTGGGCGTAGACCGGGGTCGGCAGGCCGAGCAGGGTCTGCAGGTAAATCTGGCGCGGGGTGTTCCACAAGAGGTCGGCGCCGCGCACGACGTGGGTGACGCCCTGGAAGGCATCGTCGACCACCACCGCGAGCTGGTAGGCGAACAGGCCGTCGGCGCGCTTGACGATGAAATCGCCGACGTCTTGGGCCAGGTTCTGCTGCAGGGCGCCGTGGATGCGGTCGATGAAGTGTGCGCTCACATCCGGCACCCGCACCCGCCAGGCGCGCGCGACCGCGCCAGGCGGCAGGCCGTTGCGGCAGGTGCCGGGGTAGAGGATTTCGCCTTCGGGGTTGCGTGGCGCCTGATATTGAGTACGGGCGAGCTGGCTGCGGGTGCAGGCGCAGGGGTAGACCGCGCCCATGGCTTTCAGCGCATCCAGCGCGGCGGTATAGGCGTCGTCGCGCTGCGACTGCACCCGCACGTCGCCCTCCCAGACGAGGCCATAGGCCTCCAGCTGGCGCAGGATGGTGTCGGCCGCGCCGGGTTCGCAGCGGGGGCGGTCGAGGTCTTCCATGCGCAGCAACCAGCGCCCACTTGCCGCGCGAGCGTCGAGCCAGCTCGCCACTGCGGCGACGAGCGAGCCGAAATGCAGCGGTCCCGTGGGAGACGGCGCGAAGCGCCCGAGATAGGGTACGGAGGTCACCCGGCAATTATGCCGTGCGTAAGCGAGGCGCGTCTTCGTGTCTTGATGTGGGCGTTGGATTACAGGTCGATGCCCGGTTGCGCCTTGACCCCGGCGCGGAACGCATGCTTCTCGTCGGCAATGACCGACACGGTGTCGGCCAGTTCGATCAGCGCAGCGGACGCGCCGCGCCCGGTGACGATCACGTGCTGCATCGGCGGCCGCTGCGCCAGCGCATCCAGCACGGTGTCGCTGTCGAGATAGCCGTAGCTTAGCAGGTACGTCAGCTCGTCCAGCACCACCAGCTGGTACGCCGGGTCGGCGAGCATGCGCGCGGCAATCGCCCAGCCGCGTTGCGCGGTGGCGATGTCCTGCTCGCGGTTCTGCGTGTCCCAGGTGAAGCCGTCGCCGGTGACATGCCACTCGACACCGGGCTGCCTGCCAAGAAAAGCTTCCTCGCCGGTGTCGGTGCGGCTCTTGATGAACTGCACCACGCCGACCTTCATGCCGTGGCCGAGCGCGCGCGCCACCGTGCCGAACGCCGAGGTGCTCTTGCCCTTGCCGTTGCCGGTGATGACGATGAGCAGCCCGTGTTCGTCGCGGGCGGCGTCGATGGCGGCGTCGATCAGCGCTTTCTTGCGCGCCATGCGCGCCGTGTGGCGCGCACCTTTGGACGGGGAATCGTGGTGCGCGTTGTGGTCCGGGGTTTCAGCGTTCATGTCGGTTGTCCTGAATTGCGGAATGATTTCCCGGCCCCCGCGGCGTGCAGCACGCCGCGGGGGCCGGTTGCACGCCTGCGGAAAACGCCTTATTTCAGCGCGTAAGCCAGTTCGATGAAGGCTGCGCGACCCTGCGTGTTGTAGCCGTGCACCAGCGCGTAATCCTTGTCCAGCAGGTTGACCAGTTTGCCGCTGAGCTTCCAGTCGCGCGCCGGCTTCCAACCCAGATGCAGGTTGAGCACGGCATAACCGGGCACATCGACGCGGGCATAGGTCGTGGCATGGACGTCGGGATGCGGACCGGACGCCAATACTTCCGCGCGCCAGTCGAACGAACCGGTGTGCCGTCCCAGCGACAGGCTGCCGAACTGGTCGGCGCGGCGCAACAAGCCGAGACCCGTCGTTTTGTCCTCGGGATTCTGGAAGGTCAGCGCGCTGCGCACGTCGAGGCCGGCAAGGTTGCCGCTCCACGACAATTCGACGCCCCGGTTTTCCGCCCGGTCGACGTTGGTCGCGGCCCAGGTCGGCGGAACGAAATTGATGAGATCGCGGGTACGGGTGATGAATGCGGTGACACGTGCCAGGCCATACGGGCCATTGTAGGTCAGGCCCAATTCAGCGCTCTTTGCGCGTTCCGGGTCGAGTTCGGGATTGCTGCCAAACGGCCCGTAAAGCTCGTTGAACGTGGGCGCACGGAATGCGTTCGACACGGTTGCCGACACGCGCAGGGCGGGGGTCAACCGGTAGCCATAACCCAGCAGACCGGTGGTGGCGCCGCCAAAATCGCTGTAGTCGTCTTGCCGCAGGTTCAGCTGGAAATCATGCGCGGCGATGGCGGCCGTGTAGCCCGCGGTGAGGCTCGACACCCGGCGCGCATCGTCACTGTAGGCGGCATCGGTATCAAGGTCCTGCCACAATCCCTCCGCGCCCAGGCGGACAACGCCCTGCCCGACGTTCAGCACGTTGTTCCAGCCCAACTGGCGGTTGCGGGTTTTGAGGCGGTCGGTCACCACGCCGTCCAGATCCGACGTCAGGTCGTCGCTGCCCTGGGAAACCTGGATGCGGCTTTGCCAAGCCGCCGACCAGCGGTTTTCGCTGTACAGACCGAGCGCCGTCAGCGTCTGGTCGCTGTGATTCTGGTAGGCGCCGTCGTACTCGACATCGCCACGCGAGCGGAAGGCAGTCAGACCGATCTCATGTCCGGCCTGGATGCGATGCGAGAGCGCCAGATTCAGCGTGGTATTGCGGTAGCCGTCGTCGTCGATGTCTTCCGGGGACGAGATGAATTCGCTGCGCACACTCGAAAATCCGTCTGTTTGCGTGCGTGCCGCGCCGAAACGCACCCGGCTATCCCCTGCTTGGCCCCCGATGGACAGGGCAAGCTTGCGGTAGCTATCCGTCCCCGCCGATGCGCTGCCCGAGACCTTCATGTCGCCCTCGCCGCGGCGGGTGAAAATCTGCACCACCCCGCCGATCGCTTCGGAGCCGTACACGCTCGACACGTTGCCACGCACGATTTCGATGCGCTCGACTTCGTCCAGCAGGATCTGGTCGATTGCCGTCGCGCCGCTCGTCACCGAGTTGACCCGCACGCCATCGATCAGCACCAGCACATGGTCGGATTCCGATCCGCGGATGCGGATCGCGGTTTGCGCACCCATGCCGCCGCTCTGGGCGATCTCCACTCCGGACGCCTGACGCAGCAGGGTGGACAGATCGGTCGCCGTGGACGATTCGATGTCCGCCCGGGTGATGACGCTGGTATGTTGCAGCGGCGCGGCCAGTTTTTGCGGCGCGCGTGTCGGCGTCACGATGATGGTTTCGCCGATGAATTCCGGCAGGGTTTCCGCATGGGCGGACGTGTAGAAAGACGTGTAGAAAACAGCGCTCAGGGCGAGCGCGAGAATGGTTTGACGCATGATGTAGTCCGGTTTGGGCGCCCGCTTCCCCGCAGGCGCGTTGCACGATCCGCTGCGCGACTTTCGTCGAATCAGGGCTCAGGCCGGTATCCGGGCTCGCGCTTCTAAGTGCATCGCCTTCCCGGGCGAACCCAGTGGCTGTGTGATGGACCGTTTAGCGCTTACCGTTGCGGGGGCAGCACAGGCATGATGGCTCGCAGCCACGCACCTGTTTCCCGTTTATCCTCGGCGGCGGAAAGCCGCGTCGGCACCTGAAGCCGCGCATTATACCCAGAGGGCACAAGTAAGCATGCGGGCGCCGCCTGCGCGCGCCTTGGCGACCGATTGACCGTCCGCACATCGCCCCCTATAGTCCCGCCATGCAAGCTGAACTCGATACCCTCGAAACCAAAATCCGCCAGGTCGCCGAGCTGTGCCATGCGCTGCGGCAGGAAAATATCGCCTTGCGTCAGCAGGTGCTGACCGCGCAGCGGGACAACAAGCAGCTGACGACCCGGCTGGAGGCCGCTAGAACGCGCCTGCAGACGCTGCTCGACACCCTGCCGGAGGACGTCTGATGGCCGGCCCCCGCTCGATCGAAATCCACATCCTGGGCCGCGCCTACAAGGTGGCGTGCTCGCGCGATGAGGAATCGGCGCTGCTAGCGGCGGCCGATTACCTGGACGAAAAAATGCGCGAAATCCGCGAAAGCAGCAAGGTGATCGGCGCCGAGCGCATCGCCATCATGGCGGGGCTCAACCTGGCGCATGAACTGCTGATCCAGGGCGGCGGCAGCCGAAGCGAGGAAACACGCGCACGGCTGACGCATTGCAGCGCCCTCTTGGATACAGTACTGGAAGATCAGGACAAACTCTTCTAAACTGGCGTTGTTCCCTGCGGTGTTCGAGGCTGGTTGCTATTTCTCTGAACCAATGCATACGTGCAAGGCTGCGATCTATTCCGATGCGGGTGTGCGCGTGACACGTTTCATGTGCCCAAAGCGTCTTTGAGCGCGGCCGTCTTGAACCCAGGTTCAAGAGTCAGCGGCCAGCACGGCACAGGCGGGGAACCCTTCTTTTCATGAACAAATCCACCCTCAGACGTCAGCTCAAGGCTGCGCGCAACGCGTTCAAGCCGGCCGAGCGCCGCCATGCCGCGCGCGCCGCCCTGCGGCTGGCGCAGCGCCACGGCCTGTTGCTGCGGTCGCAGCGGATCGGCTTTTATCTGCCGCAAGGCGGCGAATTCGACGCCCACCCCCTGCTCAACCAGGCCTTGTGGATGCAGCGCGAATGCTACCTGCCGGTGCTGCCGCGGCGCGGGCGGGTGATGCGGTTCGGACGGTTGGGCCGCAACACGCGCATGAAGCCCAACCGTTTTGGCATCCCCGAACCCGTCGATGCAAACCCCCTGCGCGCACGCCAGCTCGACCTGCTGCTGATGCCGCTACTGGGGTTCGATCTCGAGGGCAACCGGCTCGGCATGGGCGGCGGTTTTTACGACGCGACGCTGGCCTTCATGCGGCACCGGCGCTTGTGGCGCAAGCCGCGCCTGGTGGGGATTGCCTACGAATGCCAGCGGGTGGACGCGCTGCCGCACGAGCCCTGGGACATGCCGCTCGACGCGGTGCTGACCGAGCGCCAGCTGTACCGCTTCAACTCGAACCACACCCGCTAAACCCGCGATCGCCCGGGCCGCGCAACCGTCCGCAATCGGCCCGGGGCGGGCCTCCCACAGGTAGGCGCCCCCGCAAGGGGGACGCGCTCCGGCGCCCTCGCCGCGATTGCGTACCATCGCGGCCGCCACGGCTTCGGACTTAGCCCAACTGCTTCTCGCGATCGAGTTCGCCGCTCTTCAGCTTGTCCTGATAATCCGTCAGCATGCGGCGCACCTTGCCGCTCAAGAGGTAAAGCCCGATCAGGTTGGGGAAGGCCATCGCCAGCACCAAGAGGTCGGTGAAGTCGAGCATGTTGGCCGCGCTCGCCACCGAGGCGACGACGATGAACAGCAAAAACAGCACGCGATACACCATCGACAAGCGCTCGCCGAACAGATAGGTCCAGCAGCGCTCGCCATAGTAGGACCACGAAATCATGGTGCTGTAGGCGAACAGCACCACCGACACGGTGAGGATGATCGGGAACCAGTCGGATACGGTGGCGAACGCCACCGAAGTCAGCGCCGCGCCCTTGCTGGCCTCGCGCAGCGCCAGGGTGGCGGGGTCGTTGTAGACGCCGGTGATGACGATGACCAGCGCGGTCATGGTGCAGATGACGATGGTGTCGATGAAGGGCTCGTAGAGCGCGACCATGCCCTGCCGGATCGGATACTTGACCGAGGCGGTGGAGTGCACGATGGCCGCCGAACCGAGGCCGGCCTCGCTGGAAAACGCTGCGCGCTTGAAGCCCTGCACCAGCGCGCCCACCATGCCGCCCGCCACCGCGATCGGCGAGAAGGCTTCGGTGAATATCTGGGCCAGCGCCTGCGGCACCTGGTCAATATTGCCAAGAACGATCCACAGGCAGGCCGCCAGGTAGATCAGGATCATGCTCGGCACCACCGCCTCGGCGACGTGGGCGATGCGGCGCAGGCCGCCGATGATGACCACGCCGACCGCCACCGCAATGATGAGGCCGTAGGCGATCGGCGTGTCGTTGAAGAAAGGAATCTGCTCCTGCACCGCGCCGAGCGACTGGCTCACCTGGAACGCGCTGCCGATGCCGAACGAGCCCAGCACGGTGAACACGGCGAACATGCCGGCCAGCAGCTTGCCGGTGCGCGGCAGGTTGAATTCAGCGAAGCCCTTGGACAGGTATTCCATCGCCCCGCCCATGATGCGGCCGTCCGGACGCACTTCGCGGTAGCGCTGCGCCAGCGTGGCTTCGGTGAACTTGGTGGTCATGCCGAGAAAGCCCGCCACAATCATCCAGAACGTCGCGCCCGGCCCGCCGATGGAAATCGCGATCGCCACCCCGGCGATGTTGCCCAGGCCGACGGTGGCCGACAGCGCCGTGGTGAGCGCCTGGAACGAGCTGACTTCGCCCTTGTCGTCGGCGGTGCGGTATTTGCCGCGCAGCACCCTGAAGCCGTGCCGCATCATGCGCAGGTTGACGAAGCTGAAGCGGAAGGTGAGATAGCCCGCGCCGACGATCAGCCAGGCGACGATGAAGGGCATCACCGCCTCGCCGGGAAAGATGTCATAGAAAATGACGCTGGCGAGATAAGCGTTGAGGGTGCCGAAGAAGGAATCGATGCGGCCGGGTTCGGCGGCCAGCGCAAGTTGCGGGAACAGGCCTGCGGCCAAGACGAATAAGTAAGGATGAATCGCCACCTGTGTTTCCCCTGAATCCACCTGTGTTTCCCCTGAATTGTTATTGCCCGCAACAATATCAAACTTGGGGCGAAAACGCGCCGGCAGAAACGACAAAGGCCGACGCATGCGTCGGCCTTTGCTGGTTGCCCGGTTCAGATCACTTCAGGCTCAGCACCCAGTCGATGATCTTGCTGGCATCTTCCTGCGTGACCTGCGGGCTCGGCGGCATGGGAATGGGACCCCACACGCCTTTGCCGCCGGTTTTCACCTTGGCAACCAGCCGGTCATGCGCAGTCTTGTCGCCGGCATATTTTTTTGCCACTTCCTTGAAGGCCGGGCCAACGATTTTCTTGTCGACGCCGTGGCAGGACATGCAGGCGTTCTTCTGGGCCAGTGCCTGGTCGGCGGAAGCTGCGCCGGATATCAGCAGCAGCGCAGCGGACGCTGCGGTCATCATCAGTTTCATCATCACAAATTCTCGTGGAGGGGTCGGGTTGATCAGGGCACTTCAACATGCCAGCAGTATTCAGGGAAAACCCGCCACGCGCAATATTAAGTACTTGGTTTTTTGCTACCAAACCCACTAGCACTTTATGTTTTGTTTTGAACCTATTCGCGTTCGACCAGTCCGCGGTAGGCATGCCAGCTGGCGTGTCCCAGCCAGGGGAAAATCACCGCCATGGCGATGAAGTTGGTCGCCACCCCGACCGCGACCAGGGCGGCGAGCAGCACGCCCCACAGCAGCATCACCGGGAAATTGAGCCGCGTCGTCACAAAGCTGGTGACCAGCGCAGTGGCGAAATCAACCTTGCGGTGCAGCATCATCGGCAGCGACACCACCGAAAGGCTGAACATCATCAGCGCCAGCACGCCGCCGAAGGCCAGGTAGGCCAGCACGAAATTGGTATGTTGCCGCACCGCATCCAGCGTCAGCAAGTCGGAGAGGCCGCCAATGCCCGATCCACCGAGAAAAAGGCCGACCAGAATCGCCGAAAGGCGCTCCCATGAGATCAGGACGAATACCAGCATCACGGCGAACAGCCCCAGCGAGGCCGGGTTGGCGCGCCACGACAGCAGCGGAACAAACAGATTGGGCAGCTTGTGGTGGTGTTCCAGCCGGTGGCTCAGGAAATAAAACACCGTGGCCAGCAGCGGCGCGACGAAGAGGAAGCCGGAGGTCAGCGCCATCGCCAGATGGGCGTTGCCCCACGAGCCGTGTACCAGGCCATAGCCGAGAAGCGCGAAGACGACGCCATAGAACAGGCTCAGCGGCCAGGCACGGGCCAGGTCATGCGCGCCAGTGCGCAGCCAGTGAAAGGGTTGATCGAAGCTCACCCGGCGGATGCCCGGCAGATTCATTTCGGATGCCTGGGGATGGAAAACGGCGGGTTCGGTATGCGTGCTCATGATGACTCCCGATGACAAACAGACTGCTTTTTTGATAGCAGGTGCCGCCGCGGGTTCCAAATAGCAAATGCTGATAGGACCGCTTACCTCAGCACGGCGGCCAGTTCGGTGACGGGCGGCTGGCACGCCGTGCCACTGCAGATCCAGGCGGCCGGCTGGTCCGATTCCGGCTTCGCCAGCGCGGCCGGCAGGCTCAAACCGTTGGGCAATACCATCAGCACGTCGCGCGCGCCGAGCTTCGGGTTCAGCGCAGCCGCCCACTCGCGCAGCGCCGCCGCCGGGCCGCGCAGCAGGATCACCCGCGGCGGCGCCAGCGTCTCGTCGAGCACGGCCAGCAGCGTGGGGTAGGCGATCGGCTGCTGGGTCAGCTGGCCCTGGAACAGGCGCAGGCAGCGTGCGCTGGCATCAAGGTAGCGCGTCTCGCCGAGCAGATGGCCCAGCCGCTGCAGGGCGAATGCCGCCACGCCGTTGCCGGACGGGGTGGCGTTGTCGTAGCCGGGCTTGGGGCGGGTGATGAGCGCCTCGTGGTCGTGACTGGTGAAGAAAAAGCCGCCCGCATCCCGGTCCTCGAAATGCGCCAGCAGCGCGTCAGCCAGCTCGACCGCCCACGCCAGGTCGGCCTCGCGGTAGCCGGCCTGCATCGCCTCCAGGAGGGCGTCGAGCAGGAAGGCGTAGTCGTCGAGGTAGGCGTTGAGGCGCGCGTCGCCGTGCTTGAAGCTGGCCAGCAGGCGGCCGTCGCGCCAGAGGTTTTGATGCAGGAAATCGATCGCGGCATGCGCTTCGGCGATCCAGTCGGGGCGCGCCATCACCCGCCCGGCGTGCGCCAGCCCGCCGATCATCAGCGCGTTCCAGCTGGTGATCTGCTTGTCGTCGCGCCCGGGGCGCAGGCGGGTTTCGCGGGCGGCGAACAACGTCTGGCGCGCACTCGCCAGCCGCGCCGCCGCCTCGTCTTCGGGCAGTTCCAGTTCGGCCGCGACCGCTTTCAATGAGCGTGCCAGGATGGGGTTCCAGCTCGCGTTCTCGAAATTCGGCGGCGCATCGAAACCGTACACCAGCGCCGCCACCGCGTATTCCTCGGGCGTGAGCAGCGCGCGCACCTGATCCGGCGTCCACACGTAGAACTTGCCCTCGTGGCCCTCGCTGTCGGCGTCGAGCGCCGAATAGAAGCCGCCCGCCGACGCGCGCATCTCGCGCAGCAGCCAGGCGACGATGCCGTCGGCGATATCCGCGAACAGCGGCTCGCCGGTGAGCGCCCAGGCGTCGGCGTACAGGTGCAGTAGCGGGCCGTTATCGTAGAGCATTTTCTCGAAATGCGGAATCGCCCACTGCTCGTCGACCGAGTAGCGGCAGAAGCCGCCGCCGAGCTGGTCGACCACCCCGCCGGACGCCATTTTGCGCAGGGAAAACAGTGCCATGTCGCGCGCCTGCGCATTGCCCTGCTGGGCTTGGCGCAGCAGGAAGAACAGCTCGCCCGGACGCGGGAACTTGGGCGCGCGCGAAAAGCCGCCCCACACCGGGTCGAAGGCCTCGCCCAGATCGCGCACCGCCTGCGCCAGCGGCGCATCGCTCAGGGCCTGCTGCACGCCCGGCGCCGGCTGCTGCTGCGCCAGCGCGGCGCGCACCGCCTCGTTCTGCGCCAGTACCTCGCCGCGCCGCTCGTGCCAGGCGCGGCCGATGTTCTCCATCAGGTCGATGAAACCCGGCAACTGGTAACGCGGCGTCTTCGGGAAATAGGTGCCGGCGAAGAATGGCGTCTGGTCCGGGGTCAGGAACACGGTGAGCGGCCAGCCGCCGCCGCGCTGGGTCAGCAACTGGTGCGCGGACTGGTAGATCTGGTCGAGGTCGGGGCGCTCCTCGCGGTCGACCTTTATATTCACGAACAGCCGGTTCATCACCGCCGCCACCTCGGCGTCCTCGAAGCAGTCGTGTGCCATCACGTGACACCAGTGGCAGGCCGAATAGCCGATCGACAGCAGGATCGGCTTGGCCTCGCGGCGCGCTTTTTCCAGCGCTTCTTCGCCCCAGGGATACCAATCGACCGGGTTGTCGGCGTGCTGCAGCAGATAGGGGCTGGGTTCGGCGGATAGACGATTCGGCATGATGGGTCGCGCGCGGCGGCTAATAGTTGATTAAATCAGTCAACAATTGTACGCTTGCCACACTCTCATACAACAGCAGGAGCGCACCATGTCCCAGGAATTATTCGCTGCCGCCCAGTCGGGCGATGCCGCTCACGTCAAAAGCCTGCTCGAGGCCGGCGCCGATCATGCCGCCGCCGACGAAGCCGGCGAAACCGCGCTGATGCATGCCGCCCGCGGCGGCCATGTCGCGGCGGTGCAGGTGCTGCTTGCAGCCGGCGCCGACGTCAACGCCAAATCGCCGCACGGCTGGACCGCGCTCGCCAAGGCCGCCTACAACGGCGACACCGATCGCGGCTATGTCGAGGTGATCGAGGTCCTGCACGAGGCGGGCGCCACGCTCGACGATCGCATCTTTTTCGGCATCACGCCGCTGATGCTGGCGGCCGGTGGCGGCGATGCCCCGGTGGTGGAATGGCTGATCAACAACGGCGCCGACGTGCTTGCCACCAACGAGGGCGGCCGCACCGCGCGCATGATGGCGAACGACAAGTTCTACGTCGACGTGATCAACCTGCTGAACGAAGCCGAGCGCCAGCTGGGCGTGCAGGAAGATGGCTCGTGCTCGTCGACCAAGAGCGTGGTCAAGCCGCAGGTGGTCAACCTGCTGAAGCCGAACACGCACTAAATTTGTGGGAGGGCCGCCCCCGGCCCGATGGGGTGGTCGTCGCGATGCGTAAATCGGGCCGAGGGCGACCCTCCTACAGCGGGACTCAGCGGTCCAGCCAGTCGATCAATTCCTGCCACTGCTCGATATCGCGCTCGGCGATGTGCGGCGGCAGGTCGAACAGGCTCTTGCCCTCGAACGCGGCGTTGACGTAATGCTGGGTGTTGCGCAGATACGCCAGCACCGGCAGATCCTGCTGCTCCATGAACTGCTCCAGGGTCACCCCGGCGCGGGTGCGCGGATCGACGCGCATGCCGACCACGCCGATAAAGGCGTGGCCCTTTCGCACCGCTTTCTCGGCATGCAGCGCGGCCAGAAATTCCTGGCTGGCACGGATGTCGAACAGCGAGGGCGCGATCGGCACCACCACCTTATGCGCCAGCTTCAGCGCGCGCTCGAGATTCTTACCGTGCAGCCCCGCGGGTGAATCGATCACCAGCCAGTCGCTGTCGTCCTTCTGCCCTTCACGCAGCAACTCGATGTCCGGCAGCACCATGTCGCGCATCGCCAGCCA